>DAOVNI010000113.1 GCA_030630315.1 Phycisphaerae bacterium
GAATTGCAGATATCGTTTTCACGGGGGTATATTATGTTGATAAGATATTTATTTACCTTCCTATAGAAGAAGTGCAAAAAACTTTATACCCGAATGAAGCCGGCCAGATTGCCGACCAGATTCAGATTAAACTCGCCGATGACGTAGAGGCGGATTTGGCAAAGGCGCAGATTCGGGGGGTATGGAAGAAATTCGCCACTGAGCAGCTTGGCTGGGGTCCATATCTTATAAGAGAAACCTCTATCAAGACGGCTAAACAGATGCAAAGCCAGTATGTGGCTGAACTGCGGAAGCAAATGGGAGTTCTGTTATTGATATTCGTGGTTGTCAGTGTCAGTGTGGTCGTTCTGATTTTCTGCATATTCTATATGATTGTGAGACTAAAGCAGCGGGATATTGCGATAATAAAAAGCTGCGGGACAGCGAGCAGCTCGGTGGCGTTGATTTTTGTCGGGTTCGGCGCCTGTGTTGGAATAATAGGCTCGGGCATTGGAGCTGCGCTGGGATATGTTATTACAAAAAATATAAATACGATTGAGGAGTGGATAAGGATAATCTTCGGATTGAAGCTGTGGAAAAGCAGCGTGTATATGTTTAGCAAGATACCCAGTGAGGTCAATTGGGTCTGGGCCCTGGTTTTTGTATTGTTGGCAATTGTAGCAGCAGCTATCGGAACGCTGATACCTGCGATTGTGGCGGCGAGGACAAAACCAGTGGAAATTTTGCGATACGAATAAGCATGCAAAAGATAAATACGAAATACGAAGCACGAAATTCGAAACAAATTCGAAATTCTAATGTTCAAATTTTCAAAACTTATTGCTTATGTACAAAGTTATTTTAGCAACACGGTATTTGGTAAAGCGGCAAATAGCGTATTTTGCGGTGCTGGCGGTGGCACTTTACGTTTTTACTGTTGTTGTAGTAATGACGGTGCTGACGGGTTTGGTGACTGATTTTAAGCAGAAGAATCATAGTTTTGTGGGGGACTGCGTTGTCGGCACCGAATCGCTGGTGGGCTTTGCGTACTATGAAGATTTTATGAAGATACTGGAGCGGAGCGATTTTGTTGAAGGTATCTCGCCTGTGATTAAAAGCTACGCACTGGTAAGTCCGGTCGAGACAGAACAGAATCTCGGTGTTGAGATTATGGGTATTGATGTGGTCAAGCATAGCAGGGTTACCGGCTTTGGTCAAACGCTTTATTACCGTAAAGACGATGCATCGAAGGCATTTAAGCCGGTTTATGCCCCGAATCTTGCCGGTTGTGTGATAGGTATTGACCTGGCGTTGCAGCGCGATGCGAAAGGCGGATACCCTTATGGTTCCGGTCCTACCGAGATGGCTCTTGCCATAAGTTGTTTTCCGTTGACTGCGAAAGGGGCTCTGGCTAAAGTGGGTGCGGGGATGGTTAACACACAAACTTTCTATTATAGTGACAATTCGGAAAGCGGTTTGGCCCGGGTGGATAGCTCAATGGTTTACCTTCCGTTTGAACAGGCCCAATTGCTTTGTGGTATGGCCGGGGCTGTTAAGAGAGTGAATGCCATCCACATAAAATTCAGGCCGAATGTGAGACTCGAAGCCGGGTGTGAAGAAGTCGATTCCCTCTGGCAGAGTTTTGGGCGGGAAAAGGCCGGTGAAAAGCAGGCATATTTGTTAAAGAATGTGACCGTGCAGAGCTGGAAGGATTACAGACGTGGTTCCATCGCGGCGATGGAAAAGGAACAAACGATGCTGACGGCGCTGTTTGCCCTTGTGGGGATTACGACTGTTTTTATTGTCTTTGTTGTTTTTTATATGATTATCAGCCATAAGAGTAAAGATATAGGAATTTTAAAGAGCATAGGCGTTTCGAACGGAAATATTATCAAATTATTTTCGGGTTTTGCTTTTTTAGTGGGTATTTCAGGCTCTGCTGTCGGCTTGTTTTCCGGCTGGTTGTTTTTGCTGAAAATAAACCGGATAGAAGATTGGCTTTTTGCGCGTTTTGGCTTTCAGTTGTGGGACAGGACAATTTATGCGATAGGAGATATTCCGAGCCAGGTGGATGCGAAGGTTCTGGCGGTAATTGTCTTTTCGGCGATAGCTGCGTGTTTGGTTGGTGCACTGGTGCCGAGCTGGCAGGCGGCGAAGCAAAAGCCGGTGGAGACTTTGCAGGTGAGCCAGTTATAATTGATTCCGTCCAAGGAAGGCCGGATCTTCGATATTGATTATTGACTATTGTTAATCGCTTTGTCATTGTGAGCAGGCTTTGCAAGGACAGTATTATTGGTTAGTGATTGTATGGGTAAGGACGATTTTATATTAAAGGCCGAAGGGCTCCATAAATCTTATCGAATGGGTGCGACAGAGGTCAAGGTACTCAAAGGCGTTGATTTGGCCGTAAAGAGTGGTGAATTTGTTGCAATAGTCGGGGCCTCTGGCAGCGGTAAAAGTACGCTGCTGCATATATTAGGTGCGTTGGATAGTCCGGATAAGGGCGTTGTGGCGTTTGCAGGGCGGGATTTGGACCAGTTTAGCGGCGACGAATTGAATAAATTCCGCAACAAAATGGTCGGATTTGTTTTTCAGTTTTATCATTTACTGGACGAATTAAGTGTTTTAGAAAATGTTTTTCTTCCGGTGATGGTTTCAAGAAGCGTGGTTGGTTGGTTTTCGTGCCGCAGATGGGCGAAAAGGCGAGCGAGAGAATTGCTTGTGCAGCTTGGTCTGGGTGAAAGGGCCAATCATAAGCCGTATCAGTTGTCCGGCGGCGAGAGGCAGAGGGTGGCCATTGGCAGGGCCTTGATGAATGAGCCGAGATTGCTTTTGGCCGATGAGCCGACAGGAAATCTTGACTCTGCGACAGGAAATGGTATTCTGGACGTCTTTGAAAAGCTGAATAGAGCCGGCCAGACGATTATAATGGTGAGCCACGATGAAAGAATCGCGCAAAGGGCCGGGCGAATAGTAATGTTGGCCGATGGCAAAATTCGTCGTGCGTGAAAGCCCCCCCTGGGGGGAACCCAGGCGTGATGCGTATCGCGAAAAGATAAATACGCACGACACAATACGAGATACGATATTATGGGACTAAAAATTTGGCTTGATGACAAACTTGTTGACGAGGCGGAGGCGAAAATATCTGTTTTTGACCACGGTGTGCTTTACGGCGACGGGGTTTTTGAGGGTATTCGTGTTTACAACGGCAGGATATTTGAGCTGGAAGCGCACATGAAGAGGCTTTATGAATCGGCCAAGGTGATTCGCCTTGATGTTCCGATGAGTAAAAGCAAACTTATCAAGGCAGTTGAGAAAACCGTTGAGGCCAACGGCGTTATTGACGGCTATATCCGACTGGGGGTTACCCGCGGAGTGGGAACTCTGGGGCTGAATCCCTTCATCTGCGAGGGGGGGCGATTGTTTATCATAGCCGATAACATTCAGCTTTATCCGGAGGAGCTTTATGAAAAAGGGATGAAGGTAATCAGTGCAACGACGGTTCGCAATCATCCTCTGGCACTTCCGCCGCAGGTCAAGAGCTTGAATTATCTCAATAGCATTCTGGCCAAGATTGAGGCGCTGGACAATGACGTGCCCGAAGCGATTATGTATAACCACGAAGGTTACGTTGCCGAAGCGACGGCCGACAATGTTTTTATTGCGAGAAACGGTGTGATTTATACACCGCCGGTCGAAGCAGGTGCACTGGAGGGGATAACGCGGGGTATCGTTATCAAATTAGCCAGGGAAGAAAATCTTGAGGTGGTTGAGAAGAATCTGACGCGATGTGATTTGTATATTTGCGATGAATTTTTCCTTACGGGAACGGCCGCCGAGGTCATCGGTATTGTCGAGATTGACGGCAGGGTCATCGGTGACGGCAAGCCCGGGCTTATTACGAAACTGTTGAGAAAAAAGTTCTTCAGGTACGCCCACAGAAAATAGTGTTCAGTTTTTAGTGTTTAATTTTTAGTTGTAACTCAAAATTCAAAACTCAAAATTCAAAACTATTTCTGCTTTTAAGCATATCGGTAACGAATTGGGCCGGGTTAGAGAGCTGATAGATAAGCAATTGACGGTCACGGCCAAGGCAGGAGACATCAAGCCGTTGCTCGAATGTGTGAGTACCCGCAGCGGCAAGATGCTTCGGCCCGGGCTGGTTTTGCTTGCGGGCAGATGCTGTGGTAAAATCACAGATGAGCACATCCGTGTTGCAGCGATTGTTGAGATGATTCACAATGCCACGCTGCTGCACGATGATGTTATAGACGAGGGGCAAAAACGACGGGGCCTGCCTACGATAAACAGTCTCTGGGGTAACGAATCCGCTGTGTTGCTGGGCGATTTTTTATTAAGCCGAGCTTTCAAGATGTGTGCCGAATTGGAGCCGCAGGTAGCGAGGGTAATTGCTGCTACCGCGATTCGGGTCTGCGAAGGTGAATTGAGACAGGTAAGTCAAAGGCAGAATTGGCAGTTGAGCGAATCAGAGTATATCGACATAATCACCGAAAAAAGTGCCGCTCTTTTTAGTAGCTGCTGCTATCTTGGCGGCCTCCTGGCCCGGGCAAGCGAAACGCAGGTTCAGTCGTTGGCGGATTTTGGTTTGAATGCCGGCATTGCGTTTCAAATTACCGACGATTTACTCGATATAATCGGCGATGAAAACAAGACGGGCAAAACACTTGGCAGTGACGTCAGTAAACACAAGCTGACGCTGGCTGTAATACATTTGTTAGGGGCGGTGGAAGAGGGAGAAAAGAGCGCGGTTAAAAGTAAGTTAAATGCCGTGGGGGAAAGTAAGGAGGCCCTGGCAGAGATGCTAAGGTGTTATGGCAGTTTGGAATATGCGCGCAGGCGGGCGCAGGAATTTGTCGGCAGAGCGGTCGCGGCATTAGCCGGCTTGAAAGAAAGCGATGCTAAAGAGGCCTTGATTGAGACGGCAAGATTTATGGCCAGCCCCGTTAGATAGTTTTGTCCATTACAGTTTTACGCCGTTGTGAGTAAGGCGCCTCTGGCATTTGCCGTACTAAGAGCGGCTACTTCCAATGGGGGTTTATCTGCAACATATTTACATCTAACGGGGCCAGCAGGGCGGTTTAGTGCTGGTTTAGCTGAAGAGCCAAAACAGAAAGGCCGGTTTTTAATAAGCCGGCCTTTTTGTTTAGATAGTAAGAGGGACCCCATTTTGGCTCTCCTATGGAGTCCTTACGAACTGCCACAGGTGCAAAAAGCCGCAAAATGGGAGCCCAGAAAAGCTACCTGGTCGTTTTAGAATCTGTACTTCACACTCAAGCTTACCCAGGTTTCGTCCTTATCGTCATTGACCGAATCATCCATTGTTACCTGGTGATAAAGTCCCGGCGTGAGGATAAGATTGTTGCCGAGGTCAAAGTCTGTTGAGACGCCGAAGACGATGTTCGACCAATCATGGTCCACTCCTATTCCGCGTGGGTCGACCCCATCATTGAAGACCATCTCCGTATGCAGATTCAGCACCTGCTCCGGCATATCCGGAATTAAAGTACCCAGGTTCAAGGCATAGTCAAGCATGAAGATGTGTGCCCAACCGGAGGCTTTACCATTTAGAGTGTCGCCGTTGGATGGCCACAGCTTAACAAGAATGTAGCTGGGGACGACGCCAGCGGGGCAAATTTCCGGCCAGGAAAGAACCAGCTGCATTTCCTGGAGGTCTATGCTGCCCCTGGTGTGACTGCTGTTATCCGGATAATTATAGTAAACGTAGCCGAGTCTGTAGTTTGTTGCATAAGTTTCGCCATCAAAGACACTGTTGCCGTAATACACGGTGTAGTCCCATCGTTCGCCATTTTCGTATCCGCTTGAATTTGCCCTATGAGTCATGATGTTGATTCCAAAGCCTGTTTGGTACAAATCCAGGTCAATAGATGGCTGAATTGCGCTTTTGTCCCCGTAAACATCGAAGCCTCGCCAGATGTACTTACTTTGATAAGTAAAGTCGAGCACA
>DAOVNI010000137.1 GCA_030630315.1 Phycisphaerae bacterium
CAAACCCGTTACCATCCATTGTGTCGTTTTTTTCATACTCGCTCCTTTCCTGAACATGCGTTTTCCTTCGCGCATCTCTCTTGCTTTGAGAATTTAGATTGCAAATACAATTGATTAACAACATCCCGGCAAAAAATACAGTTTTTTTTGCTGAAATGTTTGGCTTTGCATCTCTTTATTTTTATATTTTTATTAGATGAAGACCCGGCTGGGGGTGAAGCTGGCTGCTATGGGGCTGCCATTTTGCGAACCCAAAATGGGGGGACGCAAATAATCGTGCCGGCTCTTGATGTTTTCCGCGGGGGAGAAAAACTGTTTGTAACCTGGTTTTACCAGACAGGACGGCGTTTGCCGTCCTTTTTTTTATATCTTGTCCCTTGGGCTGTTTACTATTACAATATACCTCTGAGCTGACCAAACGTGTTAAACCTTTATTAAACAGATTATACTATGATATTTCCCATCCGGACAAGCATTCGGCCGCGGCGGACGCCATACGCAAATTACGCCCTGATCGCCGTTAACGTAATTATTTTCTTTTTGACCTATGGTCCCCATCGCCACCTTGTAGCCGGTCAACTTGTGGTCGTGCCAGTGCGCCACTGGGCGGAGCAATTTATGCTCACTCCCGACGGGTGGCATTTGTGGCAGTTTGTAAGTTACGCCTTTTTGCACGGCGGTCTTATGCACATTATCGGCAATATGTACTTTCTGTACCTGTTCGGCAACAATGTTAACGACAAGCTCGGACACACCGGTTATTTATGTCTCTATCTTGGCGGAGCGGTTTTCGCCGGAATTGGTCATACAATTCTGCACACTAATCCCGTCCTTGGTGCCAGCGGAGCGGTCGCGGCCATAACAGGGGCCTACCTGGTCTTGTTCCCGCAGACCTTGATAACCATCTTATATTGGTTTTTCTTCATCGGCACAATGGAGGTGCCGGCATTGTATTTTATCCTCTTTAAACTCATTTTCTGGGACAACATCGTTGAACCGAGATTTTCGACCGCCGCCGTTGCTTATGACGCCCATCTGGCAGGATACGCTTTCGGCATTCTCGCTGTGTTGGGCCTGCTGGCGGCCGGCCTGATTGCAGGCAGCAGCTTCGATTTGTGGGCAATGATAAAACGATGGAATCGGCAGCGTCAGTATCGCGATTCCGTCTCGGGCGGTTACGACCCGTTTACCGGCCAGACAAGGAGCAAGCAGATAAAAGTAAAAGAGGTCAAAACAGCCGCTCAGAAGGAACTGGAGGAGAAAACAAAGGGGCTTCGTAACGAAATCAGCAGCCGGATTGCTCAGCGCAATTTGCCGGCCGCAGCCGAGCTGTATCTGGAGCTAACGAGACTTGATAGCGAGCAGATTCTGCCTCGCCAGCATTTGCTGGATATCGCCAATCAGCTTGCCGGCGACAATAAACACGCTGAATCAGCCCAGGCCTACGAGCAGTTTTTAACTCACTACAGCAACTACGAATACGCCGAGCAGGTGGAGCTGATGCTGGGCATATTGTATTCACGTTATCTCGATAAGCCGGAGCCGGCGGTAAAGCATTTGCAGGCCGCGGCGAAAAAGCTCACCAACCCCGGCCAATTGAAGATGTGTCAGGACGAGCTTGCCCGATTACAAGACTAAAAACCCCGCCTCAATACTCGCAACTGGCAACCGGCGACTGCCAACTAATTTACAATCAACATTTGAAAAGCCAGCGGTAGGGTGGGGCTTGCCTCACCATTTTTCTATTTAATGTCATTGCGAGCGTAGTGCGCCAATCTCAATCCCAACTCAAAACTAAACACTTAAAACTCAAAATTATCTCCCCCCCCAGTGTCATCCCGACCGAAGTCCACCGCAGGTGGACGAAGCGGAGGGATCTGGCCACAGAATTAAATAAACCTGCCGACCTGTCATTCCCGCGCAGTTGCACTTCGACATTGGACATTCAGATTCGATATTCGATATTCTTTTTCCTTTTCCCTTCTCCCTTTTCCTTTCCTACGGAATGTCATCCTGAGCGCAGCGCAGCGGAAGTCGTAGGGTGGGGCTTGCCCCACCATTTTTCTGTTCTGGTAAAGTGTGCTTTTTCCCCTAATCAGCAGGGAACTTCATTCATTCTATTGAATTCCGTTGAACCACGCATAACGTTAGGAATAACCCGCTGGGGTCACGAGCGCAGCGAGTGTACCCCAGTCGGCGTTCATTCCTTGGTTGGGCTACATGCCCGCTCCAAAGTTACTTATAGTCCATCCTTTATCAGATCTATGGAGCTTGTAGAATGCAGAAGCCCACTTGTGGTATTCCGCATTCTTCGCATGGAATCTTAGCTGGGCATTATCTCCAGAGATCGTGAGCTCTTTCACTCGAACCCAGTGCCCCTTGGGGTTTGGGTCTGGGTCATCGAGTTGTGCATCTTTTAGTGGAATCACGATGGTCTTTAACCCTGAAATGTCCACGAGCTCCGACTTGGCTAAGTCTGAGCAATGGATTCGGACTACGCCGGATTCCACTGGCGAAAACGGGCTGCCACTTGAATACCAGGCAGTTAAAGCGACCTGCAACACGGCCGTTGTGTCCTCGCCAGCGTTCACATGCTGGTCTTTCCCTGCTCGGGAAGTGCAGCCTGCCATACATATGATTGCGAGTGCGATCCAACTAATATGCCTCATGGGTTTTTCCTTTCTTGCCGAACTATGTATATATGGTTTCCGTATAAAACTCCTTACCTCTCCGAGTGTCAGTATAACACCCCTTTGCCCAAAGTCCATAAGTAATCCCTTGAAAACGACTTACTAATTCCGGGGATACCATACTTAATTCCAGCCGATGTCTGCGTTCCAAAGCTCCGCAGTAATGTAGGGTGGGCTTTAGCCCACCGACCAAAGCAAGTGACATTCTTTAAGGTGGGGCAAACCCTACCCTATGCCTCTATTATTATCAAGCACAACTCATCGAAAAATGTACCCCCTATTGGGCAGGCGTACAGCTTTAATTCCCCGGGTGACGAAATAGGATACCCCCTATCCGCTATATGCTATCAATCCATCAACTAAGCCTAAAAACAGTAAACGTCCCTAATTATTTTTAATTACTCCTTATCCATCACGCCAGTACCTACCGACCTTTGCGGTATGGAGTTTTAGTCCTGCCCCGACACACACGAGACATGCAAAATAGAAATTCAGCCCGCTCCAGTAATTCCACTCTTCATCGAAATCAAACGAGTATGAACTCCAGTCATTACCATGTACGATTTTATGTCTGGCTTCGTCAAACTCCACAAGCTTTCTCCTATCGTAGGAGACACGCATCCTCTGTGATTCCGGTGTTGGGGGCACGATTTGGTGCAGCCGATCTAATTTGTCAATCAGTGATTCACGCTTGACGTCAGATTTTAGCAATTTCTCAACCTTATCCTTGCGAATCTGTTCAAAGGGTGTGTTTTTTAAGGTTCCAAACTCAACAGACTTCTTCTTAATATAGAACTCCCATTGTTGAGGACGTGCGATTGCCGTAACCGTCAAATAATCATAAACGCAGCTTTCAAGTATACCATGGGCGAACACTATGCAAGCACCATCAATGATGCCTTGAGCAGTTTCAATTGTCTTCAGACGCATTTCCGCTGAATCCACCACCCGCAAGAAGTATTCCGCATCATTCGGATCATAAAGATATCGGGCCAACTCCCCTGTCTCCACCAAATTCCTCATGGTGATGGTCTCTGTGACAATTTGCTGATCGGCTCCAGCAGACACACCACTACTTGCTATCTGGTAGAAGCGTTTCAATCTTAGCCAGAGGGCAAGTGTAGTGCCGACGGTCTGAGCAAGCTTGTCCTCAGCTATCTTTGTGTTATCTCCGTCTTGCATACTAGCATTTTCACCGGGAGAATTGAAGGTGTCCACTGTACGTTTACGTATTTATGTTACCTTATTCAGTTCTTTTACTTTTGTTTATTTACATCTTCAGCCTGCTTTTTCTTCTTTGCACGACCTACTGCTCATGAACGAAGACTAAAAATAGTAAACTTCACCAATTATTTCTTGAGCGCCGCGGAGCGGCGGGAAAGGTCAGGTGCAGCGCGTTGTTAGACATCATTTTTTCTTTCCTATTTTGATTTTGATAACATCCTCTGGTAAATCTTTGTTACGAATAAGTTCTGGTGTAAAACCAAATTCTTTAAAGGTTAAAGATAGTGTGCTAATCGCTTCATTTGGAGGATCTTGGGATGCAAATAAAGTTATTCCAGTAAAAGCACCAACGACAGAAATTTCATTTTTTTCGATTATCCAACCACCAGTTTCTAATGCTTTTTGAATTTGTTCTTTAAAAGATTCCGCTTCGGGATCAGAAGCAATTAATAAAAAATGAACTTTAATTCCTTTTATTAGGCTTATTTGTTCTGCAATGACTGCTATTTGTTCTGGAGCAAGTTTGCGTGGAGTTAACTGGTTTTTTAAAGCCGCTGTTTTACTTTCTATTATTTTCAGACTTTGAGCCAATTTTCCTAATGCTTCTTGCTCAGGTCCAGTATATTTTTCTAGTGCAATTGTTTTAAATGGTGTGAGTTGTGTTTCGAGCCGTTGAATTTCAACATCTTTTTGGTAGAGTTGTTGCTGTAGATCGGTAATGCGAGCATCTTTTTCTTTCATTTCGTTCTTGTATTTAACATTGCTCTGCTTGAGTTCTGAGCGACTATTCCAAATGTGCATTGCTGCTACAATTATGCCCCCAACAGCAATAATAATCGCTGCCCTAATTCCTACATATTGGTGCCATTGTTTTTTCATAATTATTAATCAATTATATATGTCTAACAATGTTTTTATCTTTTCCGTATAAAATCCCGGACTTCTCGCCAAAGGAATCCTAGCCGCTGCAGTTCCTTCAAAAAACACAAAAAATTCCGACCTGTCAAGATTAAATTGACAAGCAAATAGGTGGCTTATTTTCCCTTAATACAGTGATTTGACTTAGGCAGCGGTGTACTGAACTGTTTTAATCCTTGGATTATCACTTAATTTTGGGCAATTCGACAAACTAATTGCATCTAAGTTGCGTTCTCTGGCCGGAGCATGAAAAAGCTCGTAGTCATTTGACTATCCACGTAATCCGCGATTAAAAATCAATCAAAAGTGCAGC
>DAOVNI010000071.1 GCA_030630315.1 Phycisphaerae bacterium
CAATGGTCAATTGGACTACAATGAGAGAGATGGCGATAAAAGTCCCCCCGCCGATGACGGAGATGATGAGCTGGACAAAGGATGGATTGCGTACCTGACGTGCTACTCGTCTGGCGACAATGAAAGTGGCACGGGGCAGACATCCGGTGGCACGGGGCAAACGTCCGGTGGCACGGGGCAAACGTCCGGTGGCACGGGGCAAACGTCCGGTGGCACGGGGCAGACATCCGGAGGCAGGGGGCAGACATCCGGTGGCACGGGGGAAACGTCTGGTGGCACGGGGCAGACATCCGGTGGCACGGGGCAAACGTCCGGTGGCACGGGGCAAACGTCCACAAAAGTAAACGTCAATACAGCTTCGGATATAGTTCTGGCTGCTTTGCTCGGTGGCGGAGATGAAGCCGAACGTACTGCCCAATCAATAATAGCTTATCGCGCGACTCTGGCAGATGGGATACAAAACACTTCGGAACTTGTCAACGAAGCAGTAGTAGACAAGAATACTTTTGAGCAGATTCAGGATTATTTAACCACCCGTTCTAACATTTTTACCATTCGCTGTATTGCGACGGCTGACAGAAACGGACTTAGTGGAGCAACGCTACAGACAGAGGTGGTAGTAGATAGGAGTTCGACGCCCTGTAAAATACTTTACTGGTATCAGGGAGCAAATAACTGATGAGCAATAATGTATCTGGTGTGGGGACACGGCTGTCCGCGATTGCGATAGCACAGGACGAAAGTCAGCTTAAGGCCGTGGAGCTTGGAAAGCAGGGTGGGGCTTTTGAAGTTCTCTGGACAAAGAGCAGTGAAATGGGCCGCACGGACCGGCGCCTTTTTGCAGCCGAGTGCGGCCTGTCCGTCAAGCCCACAGGACAAACAAAGACCGATGGTGACAAAATTGTTGTGGTTGGCTTTGACTCGACAGGCGTGGCTTTTTACCGCATTGATGTGCCTGCGGCCAAGGAAGAAGAAATTGCGGCAATGGTTAGATTGCAGGCTGAAGCTCGGCTGCCACTGCCGGCTGAGCAGATGGAGCTGGCCTGGCGGGCCGACAGAGGGCAGGATGGACAAATGGCCGTTACCATAGCGGCGGCAAGAAGGGAATATCTGCAGGGGTTTGTAGAAGATGTGCGCGGTTTCGGGCCGGCAAAAATACTTTTAGACTGTGAGGGGATAGTAAAGGCATGGAGAGCGTTCTTTTCCGGAGGAGAGAGGCGCGCTGTGGTTGTGAGTATCGGGTCGCGAAATACGCAGGTTTGCCTGGCTGAGCAGGGAAGGCTGATTAATGCCGTCAGTTTAGATATGGGGATGAAGGATTTTTCAGCAGTCCAGGAGGACTCCATAGGAGGACAAGCGGAAACTACCGAAAGATTTGCCCAGGATATGCGGAGCGTATTGGAATTGTTCGGTTATGCCGAGCCGGCGCAATTGCCGGTTTTTGTGCTGTCGGACGGCAACGGTGCGATAGAAAGTATAGTTTCTTGTCTTGAGTCGGCAGGATTGAATGCGGCAGCAGCTTTGCCGGAGATTAAAAAATTAAGGGCACAGATGGAACTTGGCGCCGAAGACGTCTACGAATATCGTGTGCCGATAGGTCTTGCACTGATGGCACTCGAAGCACGTGCAGAAGAGCTTAATATTTTCGAGCATTTATATAACCCTGCCGGGGAGGCAAAAAAGAAGCGTTGGTTGTATTCGCCAAAGGCAGCGTGTGCGATTGCAGCGATAATGCTGTCCGCGCTGGTTATCGTCTCTTATGCAGTTGATGTGGTCAATCTGAAGTATTTGAGAGCGTCGGCTTCGGGCGTAAATATGAACCGGCTTATGGAGCGGCAAAAGCTAATCAAAACAGTTGCACGAGGGAGACCCGACCTGCTGCAGCTTTTAAACGAAGTAAATACAAAGGACAGCGGCGGGATATTGTTGGATAGTGTCCATTTCAAGAAAGGTCGGCCGGTGAGCATAAGCGGGCAGGCACCCGGCAACGACCAGCTATACAAATTTCAAGCAGCTCTCATGAGCAAAAAGGGTATAACGGAGGTTGAGATACAAAATGCGACACTTATAAAAGCAGGCGGAGGTTCGTCCCCGCAAAGGCAGGGCGGCGCCAGAGGCGGGAGGCTCAAGTTTAATATGACTTTTCATTATAAGAGTTTTACCAGGAAGGGAACGCGGACGTAAATCTTAAGATTAGCGGGACAAGATGAAGAAATTAAGCAAAAGAGATATAAGGGCGCTGAAGATTGGTGCCGTCTGTGTGGCGGCCATCCTGGTGTTTCTATTTGCAACGGGGTTGCGTGAACGCTGGGGAAAAGTGAGAGAAGAAGGCGCTGAGATAAAAGCTCAATTAGAAGCCATCAGTGGGGACAAGACCAGGCAGGCGGGCTTGATGTCAATTGTGCCGGTATTTGAAATGCCGATAATCGAGGAAGAACAAAAGTTTCTGTTCAGAAAAAAACTCGACGAGCAATTAAAAAAGGCGGGAATAAAAAGCAAACCCCTGCAGATTCTCACTGCCGGAAAATCACCGGCGCCAGGCTATAAGTTGCTGCGCATAAAGTGCAGCGCCAAGTGCAGGTTCGGGCAGGTGTTTGATTTGCTTGCCAGGCTGAATGAGAATCCTTACCTGGTTGGCATCGAGGAGATGCGGATAAAATGCGACCCAAAGAAACGGCAGGAAGTCGAGTTGAATTTAACGGTGTCAACGTTTGTTAAGTGAGTGAGATACCGGTTGGGTAGTGTATGCAAAATAATTATCTAAAAGACAAATTCGTCGTCATAGTGCTGCTTGGAGTTTCAGCGTTTTTGGGCATTATGATTTTGGTTAAAGTCAGGGGCTTTTTTGTGTCCTCGGCCTGGGCGGAGAACGTAGTCAAAAGGGCTGTTGCGCAAACTAAGCCGGATGCCAACGACGTGGAAAAGTATTTGGCCAAATCTAAAACAATTGCTGATGAATTGAAGAAGAAAAACTTGTTTGCACCGCCTCAGCAGAAAAAGCACCCTGTTAGCCAGGTGTCAGGCATATTAGGCGATGAGGTGCTGATAAAGGGCAAATGGTACAAAGTCGGTGACAAGGTGGGCGGCGCGAAAATTGTGGCAATCGAACCCACGCAGGTAAAAATCGAATGGGAGGGTAACGAAAAAGTCTTTGACCCAATCAATGCTGTGAGTGCTGCTGAGCCAAAGAAAGTTGTTGAAAAAGCCGTTGTGAAAGAAAAGGTGGAGCCTAAAAAGGTAGCGGCGCCGGTGGAGAAACCCGTGGAAGTGAAAGTTACCGCCACACCTGTAAAAGCAGACCCCCTCGCCTGGATGGGAGTGGAATTATCTCCAAAAGTAAGAAAAATGCTATTGAAGCATTGGAATAAGGCATCGGATGAAGAAAAGCAGAAGATGAAAGAAGAGTGGAACAAGGTGCCTGAAGAGCAGAAACAACAGATGATTGATGCAATGGAACAAATGCCTGATTCGATGGGCATTGAGTAAATGTAGAGATAAAGTTGGGTTTAACGGCATTAATATTTGCGAGATGAGAAAGGGAGTTTATGAAACTTAATTATCTAAAGGAAAAGAAAGAATCGGTCTCAATTGTGCTGCTCTGGTTTTCAGCGTTTTTGGGCGTTCTGATTTTGATTAAGGTGGGCGGTTTTTTTGTGGCTTCAGCAAACGCAAAGACCCTCGTGGAAAAGGCCTTTACCCAAAGCAAGCCCGGTGCCAACGATATGGAGAAATATTTTGCCAAATCCAAGGCGATTGCTGATGAATTGAAGAAGAAAAATTTGTTTGCACCGCCTACACCGAAGAAGCACCCTGTAAGCCAGGTATTGGGTATATTGGGCAGTGAGGCGCTGATAAACGGCAAATGGTATGAAGTCAACAAAGAGATAGGCGATGCGAAAATTGTGGCAATCGAACCCACGCTGGTCAGAATTCTATGGAATGGCAAGGAAAAAATCTTTGAGCCGATGCAGGCGGCGGGTTCTTCGGGCTCAGGTGGGCCGAGGCCTGGAAGACCGGAGATGGCACGCAGGACAGGGGGCCGGCCGGGAGCAGGCGCCGACATGGTCGTAGTTGGACCCGGAGGAAGGGGAATGTCCGGCCGCAGAGAGGGATTTATGGGGATGAGAGAAAGATTCCAGAATATGTCTGAGGAAGAAAGGCAGGCGTTTAGAGAACAAATGCGCGCAAGATTTGGCGGCAGACGAGGCGAAGGGGGATTTGGTGGCGAACGGGGACGAGGCGGCGAACGGGGACGAGGTGGCAGAGGACGATAAAACGACTGAAACGAGGTAAATAAAATGAAACAGTCAAGAACAGTAATATCGGCAATACTTGTTGTTGCGGTGCTTCTCACTGCTTTGGGGCTCACTTCTTGCAGCAAGAAAAGCGGGCCTGCTGAATCCCAAACAGACGCTGAGTCCGAGAAAACCGGCGAGGTCCAGAAGCCGGGGGACGCAAATGAGCTCGAAATAGAACGTGCCAGGATGGCCGAGGCAAGACCAGCACTTGGCCGTGAAGACCCGGCGAGGCTTCGCGATGTATCTCCGGAAGTAAGAGCCAGATTAAAAGAGCAAAAGGAAAAGATACAGCAAAGCTGGCAGAATATGTCCGAGGAAGAAAAGGAAGAGTTTGCAGCTAAAATGCGCGAAATAAGACAGAGGGGGGAGAATATGTCTGAGGAAGAAAGAGAAAAATTTATGGCCGAACTGCGTGAAAGACTTAACACCGGACGGCAAGAAAATGATTAAAGCGAGGTGATTAAATTGAAACGGTCAAGATTAATAATGTCGGTAACAATTGTTGTGGTGGTCCTTGTTGTTTGTGGGGCTGGTTATATCTCATGGGCCAAGCTAACAGGAGAGACTGTTGAAACCAAAGCAGACAGCGAGCCCAACAAAGCCGCCGAGGCTGAAAAACCAGGTGACGCAAACGAGCCTGAGAAAGCCGCCGAGGCTGAAAAACCGGGTGACGCAAATGAGCCTGAGAAAGCCGCCGAGGCTGAAAAACCGGGTGACGCAAATGACGTTGAAAGAGAACGGCCCGAGAGAAGGCCAATGCCCGGACGGGAAGGCAGGAGGGGCAGGCCTCGTATGTCTGCTGAAGAAAGAGAGGGTATGAGGGAAAGATGGGAGAACGCATCTGAGGAAGAAAGGCAGGCGTTTAGAGAACAAATGCGTGAAAGATTTGGCGGCGAACGGAGACGTGGTGGCGAACGGGGATTTGGCGGCAGAATGCGAGTAATAGACCCAAACGACCCGAATGCTCCGAGCGACCCGAATGCTCCGAGTGACCCGAATGCTCCGGGTGAGCCAAACGAGCCGAGTGAACCGATTGACCCGAACGATATCCTGGAAGCTTTAAATCTTAAAGACGTTGCAATGAAGGACATTATTAAGAAACTTTCGGAGTGGACCGGCAAGGGGATTATTCCGACCGATGATGCAATGAAAGTGAAGATAACCATATACTCGGCGAAGAAGCTGCCGAGACGTCAGGCCCTTTTGATGATTTACACTGCCTTGCGTGCAAAAGGCATTGTTGCCGAACACACCGACAACGTGATTGAGCTAAAGCCTATTAAAGATATAAAAACTGGCCCGGTTCCCACGGTAGCGGCTGGCCAACCTCTTGCCATGATTGAAAATAAAAAGCAGGTCGTTCAGACGTTCTTTAAGCTTGAAAATTACAGCCCTTCTCAGATGGGTCAGGTTGTTCAGCCCTTGATTGGCGAGCACGGCTATGTTAGCGCTGATGAAACCACCGGTCAGCTTTTGGTGATTGATACGGTTGAGAATCTGATGCGCATTGAGCGGATTATCGCGGTATTTGATGTGTCCGACGCTGGGCGGACCATACAGAGGGTTTTTGAAATTCAATATGGTGACCCTGCAGAAATTGTTCAGTTGTTGAGGATACTGTTAGGTGGCGAGGCCGGCAGCGGGAGCAGGAGTATAAGGGCCCCCAGCCGAGGTGGTATGAGGCCTTCTTCGTCGTCAAGGTCTGGGCCTCCGGGCAGGCCCTCGAGCAGCAGCAGTTCATCTCGAAGCAGCAGTGGAACGTCGGGGTCGGCAACGTCGGTTGTGATTGGGCCCAGCCAGATGCCGGTCATTCTTATCCCGGAGCAGAATCGCAGATGGATTATTGCAAGGGCATCGCCCGAAGATATGAAGCTAATTGAAGAGTGGATTACCAGGCTTGACAGAGAAGAACCAATCAAAAAAGACTACGAAACAATTCCAATCACCTATGCCGATGTCAGCGAAGTGGCGAGCCGGCTTAACGAGGCGCTGCAGCAGATGCCGGGGGAAGTATTGAAAGCGAGCGTTCTTGTTCAGCCGTTGGTCAAGGCAAGACAGATTATGGTCTTCGGCAGAGCAGACAGGCGCGAGATGGTCAAGAAACTTATCCAGGAGATAGATATTCCTCCGGGCGAGCTTGAAACAAAAGTTTTCAAATTGAAGCACGCCGACCCTGATCAGATTAAGCAAAACCTGGATAGTCTATACGGCGAAACGGACGCCAGCGGAAGGTACGATTACAACTACTACAGATACGGACGCACACAGCAAAGTCCCTCCGAGATAGTAAAAGTAATAGCATTCCCGACGATGCAGCAGGTAACGGTGATTGCCTCGCCGGAGAATATGAGAAAAATTGAAAAACAGATAGAAGAATGGGATGTCCCGCTCGATGTAGAGAAGGTCAAACCGTTAATAATTGCTTTGCGCAATTCCGACCCGGTGCAGATGGCCAATCTGCTACAGAAACTTTTTAGCGAATCAACAAGCGGAGGACTTTCGTATTATGATTATCTTTTTGGTCCCAGAGGGGGGCAGGACAAGCAAAAAATTGTCGGGCCGCTCTACGGCCAGTTGACATTTGAACCTGTGCCGGGCACCAAAAAGATAATCGTAATAAGCAAAATGCCCGAGGCATACAAGGTTATTGAGGAATTGATACGCGAGCTTGACACACAGGAAATGGCCGAAATACCGAAAGTCATACCGCTCAACTACGCAGACCCGGAAGAACTGGCTGAGCGCCTCAATGCGATGTTCAACGAACCGGGGACCGTCGCCACGTTTCGACGCACTCAACAGGGGCTCAGCGAATACTCAATGGAAGAAGAAGGTAGCGGCGGCGGCTCCGGCAACGAAAGCACCCCCGCAGACGAATATAGGCCCTGGTGGGGGCAGGGATACAGAGGCAGCTTAGATGAGATGCCGATAAGCAACGTCATAGGCAGGATTCGTTTTGTTCCCGACCCTCATACCAAGTCCATCCTCGTTCTTTCTCCTCCGGAGTTTATAGAAAATATAGAAGAATTGATTAGAGAGCTCGACGTACCGGGCAAGCAGGTGATGATAAAGGCAACAATTATGGAGGTTGACCACAGTAGTATGACTTCTCTTGGTCTGCAGCTGGCGACCAACGCTGCTGATGCGTTTGGTACTCTGGAGGAAAGCGCAATCACCG
>DAOVNI010000080.1 GCA_030630315.1 Phycisphaerae bacterium
ATTCTTTACCGTGAAGATATGATCTCAACTGCTGATGCCAGTAACATCAACAATCCGCAGTCTCCCATAGCGACGCCACATGGTATGCTTCAGTTCAGCGTGTCGAACTATAGTGTTCCCGAGGGCAACGCCGGCACGAAGACTGTTACGGTCTCCGTTACTCGAACCGGCGGCACTTCGGGCGAGGTGTCGGCGGACTATGCCACCTCGGACGGCGCAGCCACACTCGCCGATAACGACTACGAGGCTGCCGCGGGAACACTCATCTGGGCGGATGGGGATGGCGGCAACAAAGCATTTACAGTCACGGTCAACGGTGACACAAATGACGAAAATAGCGAGAGCTTCAACCTCACGCTGTCGAATGCGACCGGCGGCGCGACGCTCGGACTGCAGAATACGGCTACCGTGACGATCACCAACGACGACGGAGTCTCGCTGGGATGGAGCTATCAGGCCTGGACCAATGACTCCACGAGCGGGATCGACAGCTCGTTCCCTTATACCGCGGCACACCACTTTTGCAACAATCACACCGGAGGCGTGACGGTCAAGGATGTCGATTTCACCGGCGGGCGAGTTACTTCCGGTACGGGTTGGAACATCGGTGGCGCGACCTACTGGCATAAGGACACTAGCGTAAACATAACCGGCGACAGCGCAAATATCGCCGACCAGTTCCTCTATGCCGGCCTGCCGCGTACGATTCAGCTCACCGGATTGACAATCGGCACGACCTACAAGGCGTCGTTCTTCAGTGTGGCATGGGAGGACAGCGGCCGGGTCCAGACATTTTCTTCAGAAGGTAACGACCTCGTCCTCGATCAGGATTTCTATGGCAATAACAACGGCATCGTGATCTCTTACACGTATGTCGCCACTGCAGCGTCGCATAACTTCACTATCACTCCTGTCTTAAGCAGTGAGACGTTCCACTTGTATGCGCTGGCCAACAGGGAGGCGACCCTCAAGTTCGCAGACTTACAGGAATTTGCCAAGCTGGCAAAATACTGGATGATGAGCGGCTGCGATGAACAGCAACCGTGTGATGCTGCTGATTGGTTTGATGATGATGTTATTGACATGCAGGATCTGTATGTGTTTTGTTCTAACTGGTTGGGGTATGTGGGTGGGTTTGGAGTTGAATAAGAGTATGGTTGGGCGTTGGGGGTTTGATGAAGAATTGGGGGTTGTTTCTGGTGATGGTGTTGGGGGGAGGGATTGGCGGCCGGTTGATGGGGTAATTGGGGGGACGTTGGGAAAAATAAAAGGGGAAAAATAAAAGTGTCAGACACCTTCCTATGAAACCAGATTTGTCTTAAGAAATATTTAGGGTGATACAATGAAAAAGAAAACGGCATGGCTGTGGGAGCGATACTACGCCTCTGCCGGAAAATAGCCGTTGAAAGGTCGATATGATGGATAGACGCAGTTTTCTAAAGAACATCGCAGTGGGCACAGCCGCTCTTACAATCCCCGTGCGAGCCGGCCATGCAGTCGAAAAGGAGCGGCTCCTCGCCGGGGGCCGATGAGCGTATCGAAAAGCATCGCAAAGCCGATGCAGTCCTTAAAATCATCGGGCCCTACTGGACAAACACTTTCTACGCAAGCACGGCAAAAACGCCTACTACGCCCAGAATTAATTACCGCCGAGTTCGCAGAGCTCGCGGAGATAAGATTAAAATTAAAAATCTCTGCGGCCTCAGCGTTCTCCGCGGTTAATCTTTTAGGAGAGACGAGAATGAAGAAAACCACATTCGGTGTAATTGTTGGGAACCGGGGATTTTTCCCGGATGCGTTAGTCAAACAGGGGCGGAAAAACATACTTGAGGTGCTCAGGAAAAATGGCTTTAACTCGGTGGCCCTGTCAATGAAGGAGACAAAATACGGCGCGGTTGAGACTTTTGCCGATGCCAAAAAGTGTGCCGCGCTTTTTGCGGAAAATGGTGAAAAGATTGACGGCATAATTGTAACGCTGCCGAACTTCGGTGATGAAAAAGGAGTTGCTGAAGCTATCAAGCGCTCCGGATTTGGCGTGCCAATTCTGATTCAGGCTGAGCCGGATATGCCGGGTAAAATGAGCATAGCCAGCAGACGTGATTCCTTCTGCGGCAAGATCAGTGTCTGCAATAATCTCAGGCAGGCGGGTATTCCGTACACGCTTACACGGTCACACACGGTTAAAGTTACGTCGGCTGAATTCAAGAAGGATTTGGACGATTTTGCTTCGGTGTGCAGGATTGTTAAGGGGCTTAAGAACGCCAGGTTCGGCGCTATCGGTGCTCGCACGGGGGCGTTTAACACCGTCCGCTACAGCGAAAAAATCCTCGAACTTTCAGATATTTCGGTAGAGACGATAGACTTGTCCGAAATACTCGGAAGAGTTGCACTGCTTGCCGATAACGACAGGGCGGTTAAGAGAAAATTAAACGCTGTTAAAACATATACCGCGACTGAATCAATTCCTGCGGACAAACTTTTAAAGATGGCCAAATTCGGCTGCGTGATAGATAAATGGGTCAAAGATATGGAGCTTGACGGCACAGCCATTCAGTGCTGGACCAGTCTGCAGGAATTCTTCGGAATAGTCCCCTGCACGCTTATGAGTATGATGAGCGAGCGGTTTTTGCCCAGTGCCTGTGAGGTTGATATTACGGGCTTGTTGGCGATGTACATTCTCCAATTGGCTTCCGGCGGGCCGAGTGCGCTTCTGGACTGGAACAATAACTACGGCGCCGACCCCGACAAATGTGTCTTGTTCCATTGCAGCAATGTACCCAGGTCATTTTTTAAGAGTTCAAGGATGGATTACCAGGAGATTATTGCCGGGGCCGTGGGCAAAGACAACACTTACGGCACCGTCGTCGGCAGGATAGCCCCGGGCAAGGCGACCTTCTGCAGAACCACTACCGATGATACTGCCGGTGTTATTAGCGCTTATGTGGGCGAAGGGGAATTTACAAATGATAAACTTGATACTTTCGGCGGCTACGGCGTAATGAAAATTCCAGACCTCCAGATTCTTTGCCAATACATCTGCATAATGGGCTTCGAACATCACGTTGCCGTGAACCTCTCGCAAAAAGCCGATGCAGTTGCCGAAGCTCTTGATAATTATATGGGCTGGGACGTTTACCTGCATGCATAAGTAAATTTAGAATTTAGAATTGTGAATTTAGAATTCTTCATTCTTAATTCTCAATTCTTCATTTTGAGTGGAGAATACTGGACCTGAAAGATTTATTTTCGAAGAGTTGTTTTGCAAGCATAGCATATCCTTCACTTAACGGATGACTGGCATCACGATACAACTCACCGGGTAATGCCGGAGGCATATAGTAGGAGACATTGTTTTGTTGGAGCCAGGTCTCGATTTCACTTTTCATCCTTCGATAAGTGTTGATACTTTTTCCCTTCAGCATGTGCTCATTAAATGGGCCGACGAGGACAAACACCGTGTTGTCTTTTTCTTTCAGCATCTCGATCGACCGCTGGAAGAAACTCCATTGCAGCGACGTTCCAAGCTCGACCCACTGAAAGTCTTGTCTGGGTGTTCCTTTCTCTTTCCAGGAAATACGTTCGCTCTGAGCGTCATTCTCAGAAGCGGGAAGTTTCAGGGTAACGGCCTTCAAAGGGTTTTCGTAGGGGTGCTCCAGCGTCCACGCCGACAGGTCCATACTCTCGAAATAGGTAATCTTCAAATGGGAAGTCCAGCTCAAGAAAGTTACGTAGCGTTCCACCACAGCGGACATCCTCTTGGAATACGAATCTTTATAGCAGGGAATGTCAGGGGTAAACTGCGGGACCAGCTTAGGATGATTGAAATGGAACTCCTTATCAATTTGCAAATCATGCTTTTTGGAACTCATCCATAAAGGATTGAAATGCAGAACAACTTTCGTACCTTTGATGTCCCGGCCATAATACTTCAGCAGACCCGCTAAGGCCGCCGGATGTATGCCGTCCACGCCGAGGTTGGCGAATTGATTGCGGCCGGCGTTTTTATTGAGATGATACGACAGGGTGTTGTCTCTGGATACGAAATGGCCCCAAACGACCGAATCCCCAATCACAAGCGTTTCATATCGTGAGCAGGCCCATCGACAGTAGCGGTCGTACAGCCAGTAGTCGCTGCTTAACTCGTAGGGTAAGCGATAGTCAGGCGCAGGCTCAAATCTCTCGATGCGTTCCCAGAGCATGGGCATAGAATAGAATAAAGCTGAGACGAAAATTCCAATGATAAGCCATTCGCGCGGCGATAATCGCACACAATTGGAGCCGTAAGGAACTTCTACATTACTCGGGACGCGAGAACTGTCTTGAATCTCGGTTATATCTTTTTTTTGCATTAGCTACGACCTCTTTCCCAACCGCTCAGAACTGCAGGTAGATAAACGGCTGTTCACTTGAGGGAGCAAAGATGGCCAGGTAGAGAACCATAAGAACAACGATTCCTATGCGCACGGCTCTGGCCTCAAGGAGCCACTTAAGCCTGGATTCATAAGCAAACTGATAGAGCCACACAGTAAAAATCAAGGCCAGAGCCAGCAGTGGGCAATAAGGATTTGCCAGTCCGGAGCTGAATATCCTCGTTATAATAATCCATGCGTCACTTATACTCTCCGCTCTAAAGAAAATCCAGGCGAAGGTAACGAAGCCAAAGACGAATAGCTGCTTGGCGATTTTCGGCACTTTGTCTCTATAGAACGAAGTTCTTTCCAACCCCCGCGTCAAGAAGCGGCCGAGAGCGTGCACCGCGCCCCAGATGATAAACGTCCAGGCCGCACCGTGCCATAATCCCGAAATCACCATAGTCAGAAACATATTTTTGTACGTGTTAAACGTTCCTTTACGGTTTCCCCCCAGAGGAATATAGACATAGTCTTTGAACCAGGAAGAAAGACTGATGTGCCACCTTGACCAGAAATCGCCCAGCCCTGTCGCTAAATATGGATTGTTGAAGTTGAGCATCAAACGCAAACCCATCATTCGTGCTATGCCTCGGGCCATGTCCGTGTAGCCGCTGAAGTCGAAATAAATCTGCCAGCAAAACAGGAATGTCGCCAGTATCAAGGCCGGCGACTGGTATTCTCCCGGTGCGGCATAGACCTTGTCAACGTAAAGGGCCAGGTAGTCGGCCAGGGCGACTTTCTTGAAAAAACCGACAACGAACAGGGAAAGCCCGTCCGTGATGTCCTGTTTGGAAATCTTAGGCCCCTTGTGTAGCTGCGGGAGCAGGTTCCTGGCTCTTTCGATTGGGCCCATTAGCAGCCGGGGAAAAAGCGAGACGAAGGTGGCGTACCTTATGAGGCTCTTTTCCCTTTCTATATTGCCGCGATAGTAATCGATGGTGTAGCTCATTGACTGGAAGATATAGAACGATAAGCCGACAGGCAGAAATAAGCCGGGCGCGGGGATGGCATACGGGATACCTAATGACGATAAGAGGGCGTTCAGGTTCTCGGTAACAAAGCCGCCGTATTTGAAAAGGCTCAGCAGGGCAAGGTTATTTAGTATGCTTATTAAAAGCCATATCTTTCTCCGCCCCCGTTTTTCCATTATTGCAACAACTGTGTAGTCAAGCAGAGTCGAATACGCTATCAGAATCAGATATAGGGGATTGAAGCATGCGTAGAAAAAATAGGAGGCAGTTAGTAGCCAGGGAAGTCTAAACCTTGTCCCCTTCACAGCCAGGTAGGTCGGATATACAATCAGGAAAAATAATACGAACGGCCAGGTATGAAATAGCATTTGCTGCCCTTCTATCTCATCAAAACGCGAATATGTGCTTCTACCGAAGCGCTCAGCCCTTCCGGATGATACCCCCCTTCAAGAACAGAGACGAGCCGACCTGCGCAGCACCTCTCTGCTATCTGCTTGACGAGCTGCGTAAGTTGCGCAAATCCTTGTGCGGTGACCTCCATACCGCCGAGCAGGTCATCCTTATGGGCGTCAAATCCAGCAGAGATAAGTACAAAGTCCGGAGAAAAAGCAAGGGCTGCAGGCTTGAGTTCCTCTTCGAAGACCATCAGGTAATCACTGTCTCCGGAACCGGCCGGCAAGGGGACATTGATGTTGTAATTCAAACCTTTTCCGCTTCCCTTTTCTGCTTTGCTTCCGGTGCCCGGATAGAAGGGATACTGGTGAACGCTAAAGTACAGCACGGCGGGGTCATCATAAAACATTGCCTGAGTTCCGTTGCCGTGGTGCACATCCCAATCGACAATGAGTATCTTTGACAGGTTATATTTCTTTTGAATATACCGGGCGCCGACTGCAATATTGTTAAAGATGCAGAACCCCATCGCTTCATCCTTTGTCGCGTGGTGGCCCGGCGGGCGGATTGCGCAAAATGCGTTCGTGACTTTCTTCTGCATAACTGCATCAATGGCGGAGAGCACTCCCCCTGCGGCCATTAACGCTGCATCATAGGATTTCGGCGATACCGGAGTGTCCAGGGAATCCAAATATCTTGTGCCGTTTTCGCAACTGTTTCTGGCCCGCTGTATATACTCGGCGGTGTGAACCGTAGTAAGCCATTCCAAAGGGGCCGGGGACGGCGTGAGCGGGAATAGTTGAGAGTGCAATCCCTTCGCTTTTAACCTCTCGACTATCGCGACCAATCTCTGCGGCGTCTCGGGATGACCTTCGGTTGTTTTGTGCTCGAGGTAAATATCATCGTAAAGGAACCCTGTTTTTGATGTTTTTTGGGTCTGATTCTCTTTCACCATATCCCCTTCAGTAGATTTTTCGTCAGGCGCCTTTCTTACGCAGCGAAACCCTATGGCATCGCTCGCCAGACAGGTATCATCGATAGAAGGGTCGCTTGCACGATAAGCTGACCGGCAACTGTCGGCGCGCCGGTTCCATGCGCCGCCTCGCAAGGTCCTTTCCTGTCCATCGCTCGGCCCTTTTGGGTCTTTCTCCGTGCTTTCCTTGTAGTAGCTCTCAGAATAAAAATCGTTACACCATTCTGCCACATTCCCGTGCATATCGTAAAGCCCCCACTGATTGGGCTTCTTTTGTCCGACAGGATGCGTCTTGCCGGATGAGTTCTCAGCGAACCAGGCGTGGGCCTTGAGCTTGCGCACATTGTTACCAAAACTATACTTTGTGCCGGTGCCCGCCCTG
>DAOVNI010000089.1 GCA_030630315.1 Phycisphaerae bacterium
AGCCGGATGAGATTTATAACTTAGGCGCACAAAGTCATGTGCGGGTAAGTTTTGATACGCCCATCTACACGGTCGATACGGATGGGCTTGGGACGCTTCGGCTGCTTGAGGCGGTTCGTTCGAGCGATAAGCCGGCAAAGTTTTATCAGGCCTCCAGCAGCGAGATGTACGGCAAGGCCGTCGAAACACCACAAACGGAGAAGACGCCGTTTTATCCGCGCAGCCCGTACGGTTGTGCGAAAGTCTACAGCTTCTGGCAGACGGTGAACTATCGAGAAGCTTACGGGCTGTTTGCGTGTAATGGAATTTTGTTTAATCACGAATCACCGAGACGCGGCGAGACGTTTGTTACGAGAAAAATTACGCGAGCGGCAACGCGAATCAAATTAGGGCTGCAGGATAAATTGTATCTGGGTAATCTCGATGCAAAGCGTGACTGGGGATTTGCCGGTGATTATGTGGAAACTATGCGGCTTATGCTGCAGCAGGACCAACCTGATGACTATGTGATAGCAACGGGCGATACGCATTCGGTGCGTGAGTTTTTGGATGAGGTGTTTGGGTATCTTGATTTGGATTGGCAGAAGCACGTTGAGATTGACCGACGGTATTTCAGGCCGAGCGAAGTTGACTGTTTGACGGGTGATGCGAGCAAAGCACGAAAGGTTCTCAAGTGGGAGCCAAAGGTGGGCTTTAAAGAGCTTGCGCGAATGATGACCGATGCCGATATGAAGCTTGCTGAAAGAGAGAATATTTTGAAAGATCATGGACAGTAAGAAGTAAAAAAGAGGAGTTGAAATTAGACTGGCTCTCGCTATGGGTGCTAGGAAATAAACCTACAGAACTTAAAAAATGTGTATGCGAAAGATTTTGATATTAGTTGTTGCTATTTTGATGGGGTTAGCCCATACGGTTCCTGGGACTGAGCGAGAGCAGTTGCACAAATTAACTTTCCGGGAGCTTTTTGACCGGGCTCTTAAAGCTAAAGGTGATGAATATGTAAAGCTGCGTAATGCAATTATAGGAAGAAACGAGGGGGCGGTTCCTTTTCTCAAAGTTAAAGTGTGTGACCAGGATTGGAGAACTGCCATACTTGCTGAAGCGATGCTCGGCCGTATAACTGACCTTGAAAGATATACTCACTACAAAGAGCTTCTGATCGTACCGATAAAATCTGCGTGGTTGTTGGAGGAAGGTACAGTTGTGGGACCTCGCCCTTTTGATGACATCCGTGTTATAGCGAAAGGCCAGTGGGGCTGGCGGTCGCGGTCATATGGAGAGGATTATGGAGAGGATAATGTTATTACTTTTGACCGCGCATTGCATCAGAAGGATGCCATAGCTTTTCTGATTGAATTAGGCCTGAAGGACTGTGTGAGGGAAATGCCGAATGTTGCGTCGGAGATACCGCTGTCGAGCTTCAAGGAAAGCTACACAAGCGAGGAAGTAGGAGAGGTACTCGGCGTCACGAAGAGAACCGCCGAGCGGTGGTGTGGGGCACAGATGGTGCTACCTTACGATGAGAGTCAGAAGGTCTCTCACGCGACGCTTCGAAGATTTGCGGAGCGCTATGGGGGCCGTCCGAGGCGATTTGAAGGGGACAAAGCAAGGGCGGTGGGCAGATGTTACGCAGCAATTCGGTTAGGTAGGTTTGAGCACAGAGCAATCACTCCAGCTCTTATTGAGTTGCTCAAGACAGACACATGTGAATACGTTCGAGTTTACGCAGCCGGTCAATTGCGAACGAAGGAGGCATTAGAGCCTTTGCTGGAAGCATTGAAGGATGAAGGCATAGAGATGCGGCGGGAAGCTGCAACTTCTTTAGGTCGAATCAAGGATCGAAGGTCAATTGGGCCTTTGACGGTCGCCCTGAAGCATAGGTATGAGAAGGAGGAGCACATGCATGGTGTTGTCCGCAAAACAATAGCTGTGGCTATTGGCGAGATAGATATTGATGCACTTGTGGCCCTGATGACGGAAGAGGACGTGAGAATTCGCGAGGCTTTAACGTCTGCGCTGCTGGAATTCGAGGAGGCACAGGCGATGGAGGTGTTTATGAGGATTTTACGTGAAGCACCGCAGAGTCACATACGGATGGCGGCGGCGCGGAAGCTTGGGCAAACAGGAGACCGTCGTGCCGTAGAGGCCTTAATAACTGCTCTAAACGATAACAACAGGAACGTCCGCCAACTTGTGGCAAAGGCCCTTGAAAAGATCGGTGATTTCCGTGCGATAGGACCATTGGAGGCGGCGGCCGTTGGGGACAAAGACTTTGTTGTAAGAAATGCCGCAAGGAGGGCCTTTCAAAAGTTGGAACAGAAGAAGCTTCGATTGGAAAGAGAGAAGACGGGAATTGTAAGAGTTAAGAAATGGGAGATGCCGAGCTTGGATTCCCTGATAGCTGATCTGCGTGATGAGAGGCCTGGCATTCGAATTGCTTCGGCAAAGGCGCTCAGAAGAGTGAAAGACCCGCGGGCAGTTGAGGCACTTGTGGGGGCACTTAATGACCCGGACCATGAGGTGAGAGGACATGCTGCGTATGCTTTGGGGGAGACAAAGGAATCGAGCTGTATTAAATCGCTTGTAGGTGTTCTGATGGAAGAGCAAAACATTTTTGTCCGGCAAAAGATTTTTACGGCTTTGCAAAAAATGAACGATCCGAGCACCGTTGAATTGCTCGCCAAGGTTTTAAAACATGAAAAAGAACTCGTAGTTTGGAAAGCTATACGGATATTGAGTGAATTGAAGGACCCAAGGGCAATTAAACATCTTATAGCTGTGATCGATGATGAAGAAGGTCAGCTGCGTCGATTAGCTGCAAGAGCAATTACAAGAATAAGCATCGACGCAGGGCTAAGGCTGTTTCACGACTACGGGCCCGAAATTAAGCGCGCGGTCACCACGGAGATTTGGCAGGGCAGCAGTAAAGGGCCAGGTTTGTTAAAGATACTGATTGCGGCCCTGAGAGATGAAGATCCGAGAGTGCGGTTGGGAGGGCTTGTGGCGCTTCGAGCAAGAAAGTATGCCATAGGAAAAGATGCCCTGATTTCCGCGCTAAGTGATCAAAGCCCATACGTTCGCTGCGCCGTCATAGAAGTTCTTGCTGATTTCGAGCAAGAGCGCCTTATGAAATACGTGACGGGCCGCCTGAAAGATGAGGACAGCAGTGTCAGGAGTTGTGCGGCCAAGACGTTAGGCGAGCGCAAAGACCTGCGTTTCGTCGGCCTGTTGGTGGAAGCGTTGGGCAGTGAGCAGGACAAGGGCGTGCAAGCGGAGCTTATTAAGGCCTTGGCCCAGACCACCGGATATGAGCTAAGTGTAGAGGAATGGGGGCAGTGGTGGGATCAGAATAGCGAGCGTTTTGAGGATATAGGACCTGGACAGGTGAGCACAAGGAAACAGGGTTGAAAGAGTTCTGCCATGGGTGGTTTTTTTGAGGACAGAAGAGTTGTTGTTACCGGCGGGGCCGGCTTTCTCGGCAGTTATGTTACCGAAGGGCTGCGAAAACGCGGCTGCAAAAACATTCTCGTGCCCAAAATTGAAGACTATGACCTGGTTAATATAAATGATATTGTTCGGATGTATGACGATATGAAGCCGGATATTGTCATTCACCTTGCGGCGGTTGTCGGGGGGATTGGAGCGAATCGTGAGCATCCGGGCGAGTTTTTTTATAAGAATCTTATGATGGGTGTTCAGCTCATAGAGGAGGGCAGAAAGCGAAATATTGAGAAATTTGTGGCAATCGGGACGGTTTGTGCATATCCGAAATTTTCGCCGGTTCCGTTTAAGGAAGATGGCCTGTGGAACGGATATCCGGAGGAAACGAACGCTCCATACGGGCTGGCTAAAAAGATGCTGCTGGTGCAATCGCAGGCTTACCGTGCCGAATATGGTTTTAATTCGATATTTCTTTTGCCGGTAAATCTTTACGGGCATGGTGACAATTTTGACCCTGCGAGCAGCCATGTAATACCTGCGTTGATAAAGAAATGCGTTGATGCGGTCGAAGCAGGTCTAAATTATATCGAATGCTGGGGAACGGGCAGTGCGTCGCGCGAGTTTATTTACGCTGCTGACGCTGCTGAGGGAATCTTGCTGGCGACGGAACATTTCAATGGACCTGAGCCGGTCAATGTCGGGGCGGGATTTGAAATAACGATAAAGGAGCTTGTTGAAAAAATTGCCGCCCTTACGGGCTTTAAGGGCGAGATTCGGTGGGACAGCTCCAGGCCTAATGGTCAACCGCGGCGATGCCTTGATACCTCCCGCGCCAGGAAACTTTTTGGTTTTGAAGCAAAAACACCATTCGACGAAGGGCTGAAAGCCACCATTGATTGGTATATTAGAACGAGGAAAATCTGCAATGGAAAAAGATAGTGTGAAAATCGGTCAGTTTTAGTAAGGAAATATACAGATGGACAAAGAGACTTTGAATGTTGCAGTTGTTGGCGCCGGCTATTGGGGTAAAAATCTCATTCGTAATTTTGCCACAGCGAAAAGATGTAATTTGAAATACGTGTGCGACCTGGATGAGAAGTTGCTGGCTGAGCAGAAAAAGAATTTCCCTTTCATTAAGACCTCAACCAATATAGATGAGGTTATGAGCGAAGGGCAAGTTGATGCGTTGGTAATTGCTACCGATGTTCCCAGTCACTTCAGAATTGCTCAAAAGTCATTAGAGGCCGGCAAGCACACCTATGTTGAGAAGCCGTTGGCCTCAAAAGCCGGTGACGCCAGGATTCTGGTTGAGCTTGCGAAAGAAAAGGGGGTGAAATTAATGGTAGGTCATTTGCTGGAGTATCATCCGGCGGTGAATTACCTTAAGGAAACGATAGACAAGGATGGAATTGGTCAACCTTATTATATGTACACTCAGCGGGTCAATTTAGGTGTTGTTCGTCAAAATGAGAACGCATGGTGGTCGCTGGCGCCGCATGATATTTCCGTTGTGTGCTATCTGCTTGGCTCCGAGCCGGTGTCGGTGGCGGCGCACGGCCAGTGCTATCTGCAGAAGGACATTGAAGACGTGGTCTTTGCCACGATTAAATTTGCGGATGGTAAAACGGCAAATATTCACTGCAGCTGGCTTGACCCGCACAAAATCAGGAAGATGACGGTCGTTGGCTCCGAGAAAATGGTAACGTTTGACGATATGGAAGCGACGGAGAAGATTCGGATGTACGACAAAGGTGCGGCGATAAAGCATGATATAACTACATCATACGCGGACATAATATCGCTGCGATTCGGTGATATAGTGATTCCGAAGGTTCCGGGCGGCGAACCGCTTGCTCTGGAATGCACACACTTTATAGATTGCGTGCTTGACGGCAAGCCGATACGCAGTAACGGTATTGACGGCTTGCGGGTTGTTCAAGTTTTGGAGGCGGGGCAGAAGTCATTAAAGAGTAATGGTGAGCCTATTAATCCCGGGGATTTTTAATGAAGCGGAAGAAGGATTATTTTGTGCATGAGTCGGCGTATGTTGATGAGCCATGTGAAATCGGCAAGGGGACGAAAATATGGCATTTTTCGCACATAATGAAGGGCGCCAGGATTGGGGAGAACTGTATATTCGGGCAGAATGTAAATGTTGCCGGTGGGGTGGTTATCGGCAACAACGTCAAGGTTCAAAATAATGTTTCGATTTATACTGGTACGATTATTGAGGATGACGTTTTTCTTGGGCCCAGTTGTGTTTTGACAAATGTTACAAATCCGCGGTCGCAGATTGTGCGGCATAATCTTTATGAAAAGACGGTCTTTCGTCGTGGAGCGACTGTTGGAGCGAACGCGACTATTGTCTGTGGCATTGAACTTGGTCGGTATTCGTTTGTTGCCGCCGGTGCGGTGGTGACCGAGGATGTTCCGGACTATGCTCTGATGATGGGTGTTCCGGCGAAGCGGGCCGGCTGGATAAGCCGACACGGTATTCCGCTGCCGCAGGCGGATGCTGATGGTATTATGGTTTGTCCTGAGAGCGGGTATCGTTATAAAGAAGTTGAGCCGGGGGTTGTGAGGTGTCTGGATTTGGATGAAGATGCTCCGCTGCCGCCGGATAAGGCCATCGGCACAGTTTCCTACCCTGACCTTAAGAGAAAATAAACAACCCTCTTTACGCAAATCAGGAGAAAAAATATGCAGGTACCTCTATTAGATTTGAAAGCACAGTACGCGACCATAAAAGATGAGGTTTTAGCAGCCGTTTCGGAAGTTCTTGAATCTCAGCGTTGCATCGGCGGTCCGAAAGTGGCCGAGCTGGAAGAGAAAATAGCGGCGATAAGCGACAGCAGGTTCGCGGTCGGTGCTTCCAGCGGTACGGATGCAATTTTGAACAGTCTGATGAGTTTGGATATCGGCGCCGGTGACGAGGTTATTACGACGCCGTTCACGTTTTTTGCTACGGTCGGTTGTATTACCCGCACCGGTACCAAGCCGGTATTCGTGGATATCGACCCGAGGACTTTCAATATCGACCCGGCGCTTATTGAGTCGGCGGTTACGAAAAAGACGAAAGTGATTATGCCGGTTCATTTATTCGGGCAGATGGCTGATATGGACCCGATTATGGAGATTGCGAATAAATATAATCTTGCGGTTATTGAGGATGCGGCCCAGTCGATTACGAGTACGTACAAGGGCAGGAAGTCAGGGAGTATCGGGACGGCTGGGTGTTTTAGTTTTTTCCCGAGCAAGAACTTAGGCGGCATCGGTGACGGCGGTATGATTGTTACTAATGATGAGCAGCTTTATGAACGGCTTCTTGTTATGCGTAATCACGGCAGCAAGCCGAAATACTATCATAAATACATTGGCGGCAATTTCCGTCTCGACCCTATACAGGCGGCGGCACTTTTGGTC
>DAOVNI010000282.1 GCA_030630315.1 Phycisphaerae bacterium
AATGTCCTGACTGTTACAGGGCTTGACCATTCAGTCTCATTGAGGTTGCCTGAAGTGTCACGGGCCTTTACTTTGTAGGTGTATTTTGTGCCCGGAGTTAGACCGTTTGGTTCAAAAATATTGCCGTACTGCCAACCAGCATCCGGCCCATTGGCTGATGTGCATTGGAAGTAGTACTCCACGCCATTTAGTATATCGATGGCAGCAGTTGCAGCCATATAAATTGATTCCGTCGAGGTAGTCAACGGCTCGGTTTCCCAGGTCATAATATTTGGCTCCGGCGGAATGATGTCGGCACCTTGCAGCCAGTTTTCGGTAAATACCTTCAAGTCGTCCATAGCTACATTCGCATCGCCTGTAAGGTTTGCTATGCCGCATGGTAACATTTCCGTGCATCCGGAATCCATCCAGTACATAGAGAAGACTACAAAGTCATCAAAGTCAACGTCCCTGTCATAGTCCAGGTCACCCTGTGGGTGATATATGGGCAGCAGCGACAGGATTGCATTTTTTAGCATCAGTTTTGCCTGGTCAGTGGCATCGTCGAAAAACTCGTATGTCATTCTCGGCAGTGCAAAGAAAACGCGGGGGGCACCTGGTGCATAATCGGAGCCATCGTAGTAATTGGGCTCACTGCCGAGCCAGCGGGCGATTACCACGTTGCTGTCGCTTGTGGCGACGACCGTGCCGTAGCCTGCGGATGTCTGGTCGGAATGCTCGAGCTCTTTGCCTGTTGTGAATATCTCCACTGTCCCGGAAGAAGTATCAACGCCTGCAAAGATTTCATCATTAGCATCGGCGATGTCCAGGTGTGTACACAGATTAGTGTCGGTCTTGTCATCATCCAGCCAGTCCCAATAGCTATGTATGGGTTTACCACTTCGGGCAATTTTTATGTTGTGATTGAGGATAGGCACATTCACCTCGTTCCAGAACTCGGCGTCAGCATTGAAACTTCCTCCACCATTGTCCCACGAAATAATAATCAGGTCGGCAGATTCAAGCTCAAGTTTCTTATTGGCGCTGAGGTCTTCATCGTATCTGTCAGGGTCTATATGGATATGGACGTTTCCACTGTAAATGTCCTGCAGAAATTCGGTGTAACCTCGTTCGGATTCGGCGGAATACCTGGTTACGATGATGATGTTAAGCGGCTCAGACCTGGCGCCACCGGTCAGAGTCGTCAACAGGACTAATATTGATATCAGAGGTTTAATTTTCACTCGCCGCTCCCTGAAAAAGCCCTATAATACCGACGCCGATACTGTTAAGAGCGTTGCACTAATCTAACCAATATTATACCAAAAAAAGGGGGAAAAACAAAATATTGCTGCCGGATGCTGTCTCTGCCCGGTAAGCAGATATTTCGCTGCACTCAGGATAACAAGTTTTTCAGTGACTTAGTTATGGACTCCCGCTCCGTCTAAAGCCGGATTCCGTCAAACGGATGCCGGATTCCGTCCAGGGGCCGGATCTTCGACTTCGACTTCAATTTCGCGGGAATGACATAAAAAGCGAAAAAAAAACTGGAAAAACTGCTGCGCATCACTACAATTGCGGAAATTAGCATATACCGTAGATACTGAATAGTGAATCGAACCACGTACAATGAACAATGAACTATGAACAACGAACTAATTTATGCGATTTATCCTGATTGACAAGATTGTTTCGCTTCAGAGCGGCAAGGAAATAAAGGCAATCAAGAGCGTTTCTTTAGCTGAAGAGTATCTGGCGGACCATTTTCCCGCATTTCCGGTTCTGCCGGGCGTGCTGCTGCTCGAAGGATTGATTGAATCAGCGTCGTGGCTGGTGCGAGAGGCGGAGAATTTCGCCCATAGTATGATATTGCTTAAACAGGCGAGAAATGTAAAATATAGAAGTTTTCTGGCGCCGGGCGCGCAGATAGAATATACAGTCGAAGCGAAAACAATCGAAGAAAACGTCAGCAGCTTTATTGGTTTTGGCTTATCGCAAGGCCAGCGAATCGTGGAAGCAAGATTTGGACTAAGGCACTTTAACCTCTCTGATGAAATTTCAACAATGGCAGAAGTGGATGCCGAAATTATCGAGAATATGAAAAAACGATGGAAGATATTGAGTTGCGAATAAATTCCTGCTTGGTACAGTAATAGCAATGCTAACATAAACGCAATACGCAATACGATATACGCAATACGAAATTTTATGCCGGAGGTAAAAGAATATGGCAATGAGTCGGGATGAAATATTCCAGGAAGTTCAGGAAGTCATGGTCGATGCGCTGGGAGTCGACGACGACGAGGTTAAGGGGGAAGCGACCTTAATGGGAGACTTGGGAGCTGAAAGCATTGATTTTCTGGACATAGTATTTCGATTGGAGAAAACGTTCGGAATAAAAATTCCGCGAGAAGAGTTATTTCCGGCTGAGAGCCTGATGAATAATCCGGAATTTGTCAAAAACGGCAAATTGACCGAAACAGGGCTGAATGAACTGAGAGATAAAATACCGCATACCGACCTCACGGCATTTGAGAACGACCCTGATATCAACAAATTAGGCGATTTGTTCACTGTCGATGCGATTGTAAATTACGTTGAGACTAAATTGAATGCTGCTTAATGTGTAAGGTGTCTTTGGAATGTCAGCGGCAGGATTGCTCAAGGTCAACCTGCCGCTAACTAATAGGCGGGGCCCCGGTGGAAAATGCGTTGGATTTGGATAGACAAATTTGTTGAGTTTCACAGCGGTGAACGTGCTGTGGCGATTAAAAACGTAACGCTTGCCGAAGAGCATTTGCACGACC
>DAOVNI010000152.1 GCA_030630315.1 Phycisphaerae bacterium
CGGCCGGGGGCAAGCGAGCACTTCTATTTGCCTGTCATCTCGATGTTGTCGGGGCCGGCGAAGCAAGCTGGAAATACCCGGCCTTTGCGGCGGTCGAAAGCGATGGCAAAATTCACGGCAGGGGCTCGGCGGATATGAAAGGCGGGATTGCCGCAGCCGTTACTGCTATCGGTGAAATTACCGATTCCGGGATGAAGCTGCAAGGTGATATTATACTTTTTGGCGCTGCGGGTGAAGAGACCGATAGCTGCGGGACGAAGAGATTTGTTCGCAATTTCGGCGGGATGCCGGAGTTAGCCGGCGTGGTTATCCCTGAGCCGACGGATTTTGAGATTATCACCGCGCATCGAGGAATGTTGTGGCTTAAAGTTACAACCAAAGGCAAGGCCGCTCACGGCTCGACGCCGCAATTGGGCGTGAATGCGATAGCTTCGATGAAGGCCTTCTTAGGCGAGCTGGAAAATTATGAAATTGCCTTCGAGCCACATGAGCTATTGGGCGGGTGCTCTATGAGTATCAATACAATCGCCGGCGGTAAGGCGATTAACGTTGTTCCGGATAAGTGCGATATCGGGATAGATATTCGCACTTTGCCTGCGCAAAATCGTCAGGCCATTATTGCCGATTTTGAAAAAATCTTTGCGAAATTAAAACGAAAGAATTCTCAATTTGATGCAGAGGTGTCCATTGTGCGGGAAGTTGAGGCACTGGAGACTGATTGTCGCTGCGATTTTGTCAGGGACTTTTGCTCCGCTGTCGGTATTAACGAAACCTGTGCGGTAGGTTTTACGACGGACGGGCCTTATTTTGCTTCGCTGGGCGCGCCGGTGGTGATTTTTGGGCCGGGCAACCCGCAGCTTGCCCACAAGCCGGATGAATATATTGACATCGGCGATGTAGAAAAGGCGGTCGAGCATTACAAAAATATCATTTTGAAATTCCTGTCCTGACTTATGCCCTCCAGCAAAAACGAGTCAAAAATCCACTTCAGCCTCAGTCGCAAATCAGCCGATTATCAAAAAGGCCCTGTTATAAAAGACCAAAGAAAGTGATAGAAATAAAATGTCCTACGTTGAAGCGATTTTAGCGCTGTTTGCCATTGTTGACCCGATAGGCAATATTCCGATATTGCTCCATATTGCCGAGCATACGCCCAATGGCCAGAGCCAAAAGGCCTTCAATATCGCTGTGGTCGTCGGCGTGCTTATCCTTCTGGTTTTTTCATTTGCCGGCAATGCGATACTGAACTATGTCTTCCACATTCAGTTAGCTGATTTGCAGCTTGCCGGGGGAATATTGCTGCTGATTATTGCTATCGACCATCTGATATTCGGCTCGCTGCGCCGTTCCGTGATGATTGAGGGCACTTTCAGTCCCTATGAGATTGGCTGTGTGCCGTTAGCCTGTCCGCTTCTTGCCGGCCCCGGTGCAATGGTAACCAGCCTGACGACTCTCGAAAGGTCCGGCCCGACAAAGGCAATAGTGGCCATCGCGGCGGTCTTCGGCATACTCTGGCTTATAATGCGGTTTATCCAGCCGATACACAGGATTCTCGGCAAAATGGTCTGCACGGTATTTTCAAAAGTGATGTGCCTGTTCATCGCCTCGATTGGCGTGCACATGATAATGTCGGGCCTGCAGTATTATTTCACCACCCCCAAGTAACACTTTAGAGAGCGTGGCTCGTGACTCAATTCACGAATTGCGGTTTTAGAATTTGAATTGGTCTTCGAAGACGGTTTTGAAATCGTAAACATCGTTGAAATCTTCGATTGAATCGGTCGGCTGAGCGCTCATCCATTTGTGCTTTATCATCAGATAAACGATTTCGCCGAAATCGCGAGTTGTTTTGACGCCCCAGGTATTCAGGACCAGCATTGCCAATCTGCCCCATTTTTTAACGGCCAGCTTCCTCAGTCCCTCACAGAGCGTTTGGCCTCTGACGTGGGTGGGCTCGGTGACAATTTTTTTGACGGTGTAGCCAAGCCCCTCATAAACAAACTTGACCGCCTGGGGGCTGAATCGGCCATCTTCTCTGGCAATTTCCTCGAGCGTTTTTTTCATTTTTGATTTTTTCCACCGCGGAGCTCGCTGAAAACACAGAGATAGAATAGATTTAAAAACATTATCCTCTTATTCTCAGCGGTCTTTGCGTTCTCAGCGGTCAGCTCGCTGTCAAAGCACCTTCTGTCCGGGCTTAGCTCCGGCATCGGCAGAGAGCATAAAGATATCTTTTCCGCCTGTACCCACTGCCAGAATCATACCTTGGGAGAGGCCAAACCTCATCTTTCGTGGTTTTAGATTGGCGAAGTAGACCACGATTTTGCCGGTCAACTCGTCCGGTTTGTATGCCTTAGCAATGGCGGCCAAGGCACTTTTTTGCAGTCCGCCTACATCCAAATCCAGACGCAGCAGCTTGTCGGCACCTTCGACCGCCTCGGCCTTTACCACTTTAGCAATTCGCAAGTCAATCTTCGCGAAATCCTCAATTGTGCATTCCGGCTTGAGCGGCTCAACGGGAGCTGCCGCCACCGGTTGAGAGCTTTGAGTTTGGGTTCCCGCAAGGCGGGGGCCCTCTTTACTTTCTTCCATCATTGCATTCACCTGTTCTTTATCAATTCTTTCAACCAATCGTTCAAACTCGTTTATTTTGTGATTCGCCAATACCGTTTCGACATCTGCAAAACTTAGTTTATCGACATTGAGAAATTTTTCCACTTTTTCGGCATATTTCGGCAGGATGGGTTTTAAGTAAATTGTCAGGATGCGCACGGCATTTATTACGGCAGTTAAGGTGGTTCGTGTTCTTTCCAAATCGGTTTTTACAGTTGTCCACGGCTGATTCTGCTCGACGTACCGGTTTGCGTCATCGGCCAGAGCGATAATTGTTCGGACCACAGATGCATAATTAAGACCCTCGTAGTCCCGGATAATCTGGTCTTTCGCAGCGGTGAGCTTATTGATTAATTGCTCGCCTTTCTCGTCTAATTGACCAAGCTGGGAATCAAGTTTTTTTGTCAGCATCGGGCCTGAGCGAGAGGCGAGGTTTGCAAGTTTGCCGACCAAATCGGAGTTAATTTTGTTTACGAAATCTTCTGTTCTCAAATCTATATCTTCGACACCGCTGGTTAGTTTGCTTGCGTAGTAGTATCGTAAATATTCAGGGTCCAGGTATCTTATGTAGGTGCTTGCGTCAATAAAGGTGCCGCGGGATTTACTCATTTTTTCGCCGTTTACGGTCAAAAAGCCGTGGACGAAAAGCTTGTCGGCGGTTTTGAAGCCGGCACCGATTAGCATTGCGGGCCAGAAAAGTGCGTGAAAATACATAATGTCCTTGCCGATGAAGTGATAGAGCTCGTATTCGTCGCTGTTCCAGACCTTGTCGAAATCGAGATTGTTTTTGTCGCAGTAGTTTTTGGCTGAGGCCATATATCCGATGGGGGCATCGAGCCAGACATAGAAGAATTTGTTTTCCTCACCGGGTATTTTGAAGCCGAAATAGGGTCCGTCGCGTGATATGTCCCAATCCTTCAAGCCGATTTTGAACCATTCATCGAGTTTGTTTGCCACAGATTTTTGCGTATGCCCTCCGGCGATAAGGTCCTTTAATTGTTTTTCGAAGTCGGCCAGTTTGAAAAAGTAGTGCTCAGATGTTTTCAGGGTGGGCCCGGCCCGGCAGGTTGCACAATAAGGATTAATCAGCTCGGTGGGCCGATACGTTGCGCTGCAGACTTCACAGGAGTCGCCGTACTGGTGCTCGGCTTTGCACCGCGGACAGGTGCCGCGGACAAATCTATCCGGCAGTGACATTTTGCAATTTTCGCAATAGGTCTGCTCGACGTTTCGTTTGACGATTGAGCCGGCCTCGTTCAGGCGGCTGAAAATCAGCTCACTAAAATTCTTATTTTCAGGTGAGTGGGTCGAGTAATAATTATCGAATTCAATGTGGAAGTCATCGAAATCCGCTTTGTGCTCTTTTTGCATTTGCTCGATTAGCACCTCCGGGCTTATGCCGGCGGCGCGGGCACTTATCATAATGGGGGTCCCGTGAGTGTCATCGGCGCAGAAGTAGAGACATTGTCTGCCGCACATTTTGTGGAAGCGGACCCAGATATCGGTCTGCAGATACTCAACCAAATGTCCTATGTGTATCGGGCCGTTTGCATAAGGCAAAGCTGATGTTACAACGATTTTGCGAGACATATTTTTCCCTTCAACGACTACTGCTCTGGGGTCTCTGCACTATTTTGCGTTTGGGAACCCTTCTCATCTTCCCTGGCGTCCTGCTTATTGCTCTCTGGGGTACTGTCTCGCTTCTTCTTCGTGGGGGCAGGGGAGGAGATTACCTCAAGCTCCTCGAGGGGAACAGCGACTTTTTGGCCGTCTTTGATTTCAACGACAACAAGCTGAGTCAATATCTGGGTGTCGACAACTTTGCCTTCGCCGTATTTGGTTTTTACCTTAGAGTTCTTTTTGGGCAGTCGTTTCTTGAGCTCGGTGTAAGTTTTGTCTTCATATCGCAGACAGCACTTCAATCTGCCGCAATAGCCGGATATCTTCGAAGGGTCAAGCGTTGCCTTTTGCATCTTGGCCATTCGCATATTGACGGGCTTTAAGAGTTTAAGAAACCTCTGGCAGCAGCATTGTTGTCCGCAAGTTTCTACATCTCCAAGTATTTTGGCTTCATCGCGGGAGCCGATTTGACGCATTTCGATTCTCGTCTGGTACTCCTGTGCGATTTTTTTTACCAGCTCTCGGAAATCCACCCGGCCGTCAGACATAAAGTAGAAGATGACGCGCTCGC
>DAOVNI010000310.1 GCA_030630315.1 Phycisphaerae bacterium
GTGGCTGCATCCTCGTCGCTGTCCACTACAAGGACCCGGATTTTGCCGACCGGAAAGCTTGTCGCGGGCATATTATGCACTTTCATAAAGCGAATTAGCTCGCTGACGGGTATTCGCCGGTCCTTGCTGCCGGGTATGCGATAACCTTTCAGTTGGCCGCTGTCAAACCACTTCGAGACTGTGCGAGGGGCGACGTTACAAATCCTGGCCACGTCACCCGTCGTCAGTACGTTTTTCCCTTTTGCCATTTTTTGGTTCCCGTTACTATTGCTCTGTCGCTCGCACTTTGATGGACTCTCATTGCGAGGCCGCCGAATATGGCCGGGGCAAATTGCCGGACTTCGCTTCGCTCGCAATGACGACCATCAATTGAGTAGCGGCAGAGCACTATGTATTTACACCGTATTTTTTTACTCGGCCTTAAATCGGGGGCTGTTTAACATAGAAATTGCAATTTCCAGCTTTACGCCTGATAAACGGCTACCTTTAAAGTACTACGTCCTATAAGTCCTTCTGGTTTTCATACTCCTTCTCCGTCACTCCCGTGCAAGATTGTTATCCCCGTAAGGGCGGGGGCTGGAATGACAATTGCAGCAGCGCGTAAAAATGTTTTTGATTTATCGGTCGCAGACGGTACAATGCTCATGGCTCGTTCGGGTCACGGGTGACGATTCACTAATTGACGAAGAGGTTTTCTTATGTGGATATATTTGTCTCGGCCGGATATCACCGAGAAGGAAATCGAGGCGGTCTGTGCCGTCCTTCGCAGCCCCAATCTTTCGCTTGGCCCCAAACTGGTCGAATTTGAGCACGCTTTCGCTGACTACATCGGCATAAAGCGGGCTGTCGCTGTCAATAGCGGAACCAGCGGCCTGTTCTTGTGTATGTTGGCGCTGGGGATTGGCCGGGGTGATGAGGTCATTACTACCCCCTTTACTTTCATTGCTTCTGCAACTTCCATTATGATGGCAGGGGCCAAGCCCGTCTTTGTGGATATCGACCCGGCAACTTTGAATATCGACCCTGCAAAAATCGAACCCGGGATTACCGGCGGGACAAAAGCCATTCTGCCGGTAGAGGTTTTCGGCAGCCCTGCCGGTCTTGATAACGTCTGTGAAATTGCTCAAAAACACAACCTGGCGGTAATTGAAGATGCGTGCGAAGCACTGGGCTCGGCATTGAATGGAAAAAAGGTCGGGACATTCGGCAGGATGAGTGTATTTGCCTTTTATCCCAATAAGCAGATAACCACCGGAGAGGGCGGAATGATTTTGACCGACGACGATGATTTGGCGGATATGTGCGTGTCCCTTCGCAACCAGGGCAGGGGCCCCCATCGTTTTGCTTCGCAAAAGCGAAGCAGTGGGGGCAATTGGCTCAGTCACGAACGGCTGGGATATAACTTCCGCCTCAGTGACATCAATTGTGCTCTTGGAATTGTCCAGCTTTCAAGAATTGAGCAGTTCAAGGCCAAACGCCGACAGGTTGCAAAATGGTATCAGGAAATGTTGGCTGACGATGACAGACTCATACTGCCCGCCGGGCCGCACGGGTGTGATATGAGCTGGTTTGTCTTTGTGCTCCGCCTTGCAGACAGCTTTACTCGCCGGCAGCGCGACAGCGTTCTGGAAGCTATGAGAAGCCGGAACATTCAGGTCGCCGATTATTTTACCCCTGTCCATCTGCAGCCGTTTATGGTCGAGCAATTTGGCTATAAACGGGGCGATTTTCCTGTTACCGAATCCGTCTGTGAGAGAACCATCGCTTTGCCGTTTTATAATAATCTCACTGAAGATGAGACGGCAGTTGTCTGCAGGACGCTGAAAGAAATTTTGGATAAAAATTAGCCGGGCGTTTGACCAAGGCCATTTTTGTGTTAGAATTTATTTGGAGGACCAATCACAAATGATGAAAGATTATGTCCGATAGAAAACAGCTTTCTTTGGGAGGGACTCTATACCGATAATTGTGCAGAGAATAACGACAATAAATAACATTATTGCAGCATTTTGGTTGGCATCTGTAGTTTTTTTTCTTAAAATTTAATAGAGGCGGATGTCAAAGGCCGGCGGAGGGAACGGCCTATAAAAACGCTTCTTTCGGAAGGGAGAAACTTGCAATGAGGACATTGAGAGGCAAACTTGTATTTTTGCTGATAGTTTATTTCGCCGGCTTCGCAACTGCAATTTATACTTTGGCACCTGTGCCTGAGA
>DAOVNI010000034.1 GCA_030630315.1 Phycisphaerae bacterium
GACTTTGCACCTGGTTCGATACTCGTTACCCGATACTCGACGGGCATCGAGGGTCGAGAACGAACCGTCGCTCCTTCTGCGCACCACAAACGATTAAAGATAAAGTTTGGGAACCCCTGAAGAACGAGCTCTATAACTTACTTCCTGCCGAGAGACCTCAAGTATTTCTTTGACTTGCGAAGTCCCATTCTGGATGCCTTCTTTTTTACTGCATCGGTTTTGCGTCCGAGTTCCGCAGCTATCTTAGAAGTGGTGTTGGTCGGGAAAAGCTTTTTGAGCAGATTGGCTTCGGCTTTTGTCCAGAGGCCTTTAGAGGCTCTTTTACTTTTCGGGGTTTTTTTCTTCTTTGCGACCTTTTTTTTCTTCGCAACTTTCTTTTTCTTTGCCATTTTGTTGCTTCCTTTCGTTAAATGGTACGTGGTTAAATTTGTCCCTCTATTCTGGCATCGCAGCCACTCGAAGTATAATCTATAGATGGTATTTTACAGTGTCAAGGTTTTTTAACGATTTTAGAACAGAAAATGTAATTAATTAGTCTGCTGCCAGGCCAATGGTTCCGGGCGAAAGCTTAGTTTGCTCAAGCGCTTTACAAGGAGAAGTTTTCGGGTATACTTAATTGTCGCTATGGTAGAGATTGGGAAAAATTCGGTTGGTATCGTCAAGACAAAAACGATACGGCTCGTGGAGGCGGAGCATCCTTTGGAGCTGGAGTGCGGTAAGAGATTGGCTCCGATTGAAGTGGCCTACGAGACGTACGGGGAGCTTAACGAGACAGGGGATAATGCTGTTTTGATTTGTCACGCCTTGAGCGGCAACGCTCACGTTGCCGGCGTAAACAGTCCTGATGACAAGAATCCCGGCTGGTGGGATGTTATGGTCGGGCCCGGTAAAGGAATTGACACAAACAAGTATTTTGTTATTTGCTCAAATTTTCTCGGCGGCTGCAGCGGGACGACGGGGCCATCCTCGATTAATCCGTCGACACAGAAGCCATACGGTCTGGACTTTCCGATTATAACTATCGGGGATATGGTTAAGATCCAGAAGCTGCTGCTCGATAAACTCGGGGTAAAAAAGCTTCTGGCGGTAATTGGTGGCTCGATCGGCGGGATGCAGGTTTTACAGTGGGCGATTGAGTATCCTGACTTTGTTAAAGCTGCGCTACCGGTTGCCACAACGACACATCTCGGGGCCCAGTCGATTGCGTTTGATGCGGTAGGTAGAAATGCGATACTGGGAGATGCAAATTTCGCCAGCGGCCAATACAAGAGCGAACAAGGCCCGGACAGGGGCCTGGCAATTGCGCGAATGATTGGGCATATAACGTATCTTTCGGAACAGGGCATGCGTGAAAAGTTCGGCCGACAACTAAGAGGTGCCGACCGATACAGTTACGATTTCAACTCCGAGTTTGCCGTTGAGACATACCTGGACCATCAAGGACAGAGCTTCGTGGAAAGATTCGACGCCAATAGTTATCTTTACATAACCAAGGCGGCGGACTATTTCGACCTGGAAAAGGACTACGGGACATTAAGCAAGGCCTTTGCGAATGTCAAATCGAGATTCCTTGCAGTTAGTTTCGCAAGCGACTGGCTTTATACGCCCGCACAATCCGAAGCAATAGTCAATGCCCTGGCGGCCAACGGTAAAGATGTTAGTTTCTGCAACATTGCGTCGTCGTACGGTCACGATGCATTTCTACTGGAGACGGAGACACTCGGCTCATTTATCTCCGGCTTTTTAGAGGCGACACACCGTCCGGGAGTAAGAAGCGAAAAAGAAAAAGTAAAAAGTAAAAATCAAGATACGAGATACAAAATAGGAGATTTCGAACAGGCCCGACGGACACGTGTTGACTACGAGCTGATTGAATCGCTAATAGAGCCAAACACTACGGTCCTGGACATCGGCTGCGGGGACGGGGAATTACTCGCAAACCTCACCGAAGACAAAAACATAAAGGGCGAAGGTATTGAGCTTCAGCAGGACCCTGTGCTGGCTTGTGTAAATCGGGGGCTATCGATTATCCAGCGCGATGTCGAACGGGGCCTTGAAAATTACGCTGATAAGAGCCTGGATTATGTGATATTGTCTCAAACGGTGCAGACGCTGAAAAATCCTGAAAAGGTTTTTACCGAATTGCTGCGAGTAGGCAAAAAAGTGATTGTGAGTTTTCCCAACTTTGCTCACTGGCGGTGCAGAGCCCAGTTATTCTTCTCCGGTACAGCTCCAGTAACCAAACAGCTGCCTTTCGGCTGGCACAACTCGCCGAATATACACTTTCTGTCTCTGAAGGATTTTGACGAGTTTTGCAAAAAGCTGGGGGTTAAAGTAGAAAAGAAGATTCCGCTGGCCAAGACCCGCTTTAGCCCTGTAAGATTCGCACCTAATCTGTTTGCCGAGCAGGTGATTTACGTAACGAGCAAATGAGTTTATTGTTCATAGTTCATTGTTCATAATCTATGAACTACGAACTCATAACTACGAACAAATTTATCAGGAGAATAAAATGAAGCAAGTTGAACGCATAGGAGTATCGCTGGATAAGCAGCTGCTTTCTACGTTCGATAAGTTCATTGCCAAACAGGGTTATCAGAACCGCTCTGAGGCGATACGCGATTTGATACGCCGGCAGCTAAGCAGTGAGCGGCTGAGCAATCCAAAAACGAAGGCAGTCGCTGCTGTATTTCTGGTTTACGACCATCATTCGACAAAACTGATGCAGAAGCTGGCCGACTTGCAACATTCGCATCTTCTACAGACGATTTCCTCTATGCATATCCACCTGGATGAGCACGATTGCCTGGAGGTAATTGTGCTTCGAGGATGTGTCGGCGAAATCAATAAGATGGCAGAAAATATATTGAGCATAAAGGGCGTCAAGCTCGGACGGAGCAACCTTGTCGCAACAGAGCAGGAGTGATGCGTGGCACGGCCATCCTGGCCGTGTCACCCGCGATTAAAACTTGACAGGCGGCAGGGTTGGCAGTTCTAATATAGCCAGTTGTGGGTGAGAGACACACCGTAAGGGGCGTTTGGCCCCCCGGGCGATTAGCTCAGTTGGTTAGAGCGCACGGATCACACCCGTGAGGTCACAGGTTCGAGTCCTGTATCGCCCATTACCATAAATCCTTTCAAAAGCAGAACTTACCGCCGCAATCTTTATTTTGCCCAGATTCACTAAATAGGCTAGAATAGGCCTGAATATGCTCCATTCTACACCAAGATTACACCAAGAAGCACCAGAATTCAAGCATCTCCGCGGAATCATGTCAGACTTTCGACCCACAGTCACCACAATAATTTGGACTCCCGACCAGCCTTTTGTTACAAACCGGGCATCTTCTTAGAAACCAAATCAAGAAGACTGCGTTTTTCATGGTACCCTTTCTGAATCGTTACGGGTCACTTCATATACATAGTTTTATTCCGCATTGAGACATCAAATTATTTATCTTTCAGGGGAGCTATTTCAATTACCTTTAACTTTCGCGGCCGTAGCGTTTCCGTACGTTCTATTGGACCTGAGATTTTTGCAAGAGGAAATACTCTCTTGGGTGTAATCTCTATTAATTGATAGCGATAAGCTTGAAGTCCATACTGCACAGGATCTATTGAATAAGTAAAAGGAATTTCCTCGTCAACATAATTAGCCAAAAAAATCCCCAGGTGCCCATCTTCCGATTGCCACAAACAAGCCTCGGCGCTCGGCACGCTCGCGTCACGGATCTTTTCATACATCCCCCAGCCAAAGCCCTCTTCGGTAAATTTAGGAACATCATTGATCGGCTTGATGGCCCCCCAAAGTCTGCCGTAGGTTAAAAATTTGCGTGTGGCCACCCGATATTGGCCACACTGTTTAAGGTAGTCAACCTTACGTTCATTCTCGGGCTTGAAAAGGCCCAAGTTCATCCAGCCATTCTGGCGGCCGTTTAGAAAGGCGCGGCCCTGGGCGTAAATAAAGAACCGGTCGGTTTTTTTGTAATCACAGGGGCTGCCGAAAAACAGCGTGTAACCTGAATATACCACTTGCATCATGGGTATCTCTTTCTCAGACGGCTGGGACCAAAGCAAATTCCCATCCAGAACATCAAAGAAAACCTCCGACGCTCCCTCGGATGTAATCACACAATCTCGTCCCTTTTTATGGGCAATATTTTTGATTTCCCTCAATAGATTCCTGTTACCGTCCGCCCAATAACTGCCTCCGCCTAAAGGGTGATCATGGTTCGTGGCAAAACATAACTCATGATACAAACCGGCGACCTGATCGACGTAAATCCCATTGACTCCATATAAGGTGAAAATGTTATCTACCAGCGAAGAAATCGTATCCTGCCAGAAGGTCTGTTTGCCGCACATCGACAACAGCCGACCGGCACGGTTCGAGTAGTAATGATGCCTGAAACCGCCGGCCTCATCGCGGACAGCATGAGGGGCAAATTTGTCAAAATCGGAAATGTTCATATCGGCGCTTGAACCATTGATATAGGGCATAACCACAATGTTGCTCCTGACCAGCTCTTTTACGCGTTCTTTGAATTTATCCATGGCAGGAATAAAATGCGGGTAATCATTATCAAAACGATTTTGGTGCCAGCGATACCACTGCAGTCCTACTGGTACTTGCAGTCTTTTGGCCGCGTCGAGCAGGGGTTTGTTCATTTGGCTGGGTGAACCCTGGGCGCCGTTCCATTCCCAGTTGTCGCGGATCCAGATGCCGATGTTTTTGATTTTCTCAGGTACATCGTTTCTCTGCGACAAGGGTCCTTTCTGAGCCCATTTCTGTTTTAATGCCCAGGGGCGATAACGATGAGCGGCTTCGAGCCACCCACCCTGATATACACCAAATTCAACGGGGTAATAGTCGGGATAATCCGAGCCGGTCAGTCCCATATTATCGGGATAGTGTATGATGTAAGCTCTCTCGCCGGGCGCGGGGGTAATTTTTTTGTGTCTTCTGCCTTCGAAAACGATGGGATAGCGTTCGCTGTCGAGTTCTTTAATTGGTTCGACGACGAAATCCTTGGCACGGGCGCGGGAGTCCCGAGTAGCCAGGTAAACGGCATTTGTCTCTTTGTTAAAAGACATAAACTGCATTGACCAGGTTGAGCCGGGATAGCGGGCCCTGATGGTATCAGTGTTATTTTTTAAGAGCACTCCCCCGCGGGCAAAAGAGGGTCTGGCGATATCGTATTGTCCCGATGAGGGGAAGCCGTTAATAATGGGGAATAAGACCGACCACAAACCCCAGTAATCACTTCGGTTTTCCACAAAGATGCGCCACTGGGCTACTCCATCATCTGCGGGCAGTTCAACGGTAACCTGAATCGTTACCACTTTATCTTCGTTCCACCACCGCAAATCGTTCCATTCCAATACGGCTTTTTGCCCTCCGTTCGGCAGTTTTTCAATATAGGCATCGCTGCAGGTCTTATAATTATTGGTAATCGTGTAAATCTGTCTACCGACGCCGAAAGCCACTTCCCAAAGAAGATGTTTGCCGTCGATCTCTTCTATGTGATTGTAGCCTGTTCGGAGATCGACCATTTTACATAACCCCATACCGACGGGTTCGAATTCAAACCGGACATAATCATTGGATAGCACCAGCCCTTCTTCCGAATCAACCCTCACCATCGCATAAAGTGGTTCGATCAACCAGACGATATATACAAACAAAAGTATTTTACAAATCCTATCCATCAGTCTATTCCTTTGATTTATCTTAATTGAGATTCCCGTTTAGCTTTGATTTCTCTGTGTACCTCCACTTTTGTTTCCGTATATTACCAAATTTTCGTGATAAGAGCAACTTTTTCATCGAGCATTGTGTTGTCAAATCCTCTTACTAAGAGTCCTCATCCGTCAAATTCTCCCCCCTACCCCGTTTTCACCGCGTTATTTGTTTTTCCCTCGACCATTTCCCCCCTTATCAAACCGAGTCTTTTCAGCAATTAACAGATTCAACATCCAACGTTGTAAATCTTATTTAGTCGTAAGCCTTCAGTTCGTGCTGTCGTCAGTTCCGTCACCCTCGCTCCCATTTATTGTCCCCGTTCAAGGGTGCCTATCAAGTAAGCCCCACCCGCCCCCTGTTCCGGTTTCGACACAACCCGAACCCGTTCTATGGACTGCAAGTGTGCTCTCACCAAGGTTTGGTTATTCGGGCCGGAAATGCGAAGCATCAGAAGCCGAGCCGTCCTGGCTCTCGATGCGGTTCCCCTACGGCCAGTCACATTTCCTAACCATACGTGCGGGCATATGCACGGACACGGCTTGCAGCCGTGAATTACTTTATGCTTGTGCACGATGGTTGCCCGAACTTTAATCGGGCCGGTAGTCTGCCGACCGGCCCGACATCGCCGGTGGTCTGCTGACCGGCGACGGCTACGCCTCGTACCCCCCTAAAAAGTATAAAGCAAAAACGGCTTCTTTCCCCCCAAAGCTCTTACGAGGGGGGAAAGTGTTTTTTAAGGAGCTGAACGATGGATGAATTATTCGAAAAATTCGAACGCTTCGTCAGCGGCTACGCTCGATGGGCTGTTTTCACGATGAATCCGCTGTCGAAAGGGCTGTCTTCGGCCAACTCCTGCGATGGCACAAAATCAAACTTACACATAATACTTGACACTATCCTGTACGAAATCCTTCTTGAACGATTGAGACTCAGAGGATATAATAAGTGGTTAGCTTAGTAAGTGTTTAACAGAAAAGTTGCGTTACTTTGTAGTTGTCTCGTATGAGTAAATGTACCATACAGGAAGAGTCTTATCGTTTCAAAGGATAGCTCATGAATATGCAAAACAGACGGGATTTTCTCAAGACTCTCGCTCTTGGCGCGGCCGCTGTGTCCCTGTCGGGATGTGGTTTCAGCGGTTTGACCGCTCCGGCCTCGGAGAAGCGAACGAACATCGTCCTTATTATGATCGACGATCTGGGCTGGATGGACCTGCAATGCCAGGGCAACAAGCGGCTCGATACGCCGAACATCAATCGGCTCGCAACGCAGGGAATGCGGTTCACCGATTTCTACGCGGCCGCTCCGGTCTGTTCACCTACACGGGCGGCGATTATGACGGGCCAGTCGCCGGCCCGCCTCGGTCTGACCACACACATCCCCGACCGCCCGCAGTTCGCGCCAAAAAACGCAACGCTGCTTTCGGCAAAGACACGCGACCATTTGCCGCTCAAGCACGTGACAATTGCCGAGTGGCTCAAAGAAGCCGGTTATGCCACGGCATTTATGGGCAAGTGGCACCTGTCGGGCAGGAGGGCGCCGGCCGGGCAAGGCCCCACCGAACCGGAACTGCGACCTGAGTACCAGGGTTTCGACGTGAACATCGGCGGCTGCGATTACGGCGGACCGCCGACCTACTTTGATCCGTACCGTATCCCCAACATCAAGCCCCGCCGCAAGGGCGAGTACCTGCCAGACCGTCTGGCCGATGAGACGATAGCATTCATTCAGGCACACCAGGACCAGCCGTTTTTTGTAGCGCTGTGGAATTACACGGTGCACTGGCCTATGGAGGCCCCGCAGGACCTCGTCGACAAGTATGAGCAGCGAGTCGGGCCCGGACTCAAAGACCCTCGATACGGCGCGATGATCGAGGCAATGGATACCGCGATTGGGCGTGTCCTGAGCACGCTCGATGAGTTAAAGCTCACCCCTCAAACTCTGGTTATCTTCACGTCCGACAATGGCGGCTTCGACGGCGTCTCCGATAATCGCCCGTTGCGGGCAAGCAAGGGACACCTCTACGAGGGCGGCATCCGCGTGCCGCTGATTATACGCTGGCCCGGCGTGGTCCGAGCAAACACCCTCTGCCGAACGCCGGTGGTCAGCATGGATTTTTACCCTACGCTGCTGGATGTGGCGAACCTGACTAAAACCGGCAAGACGCTCGACGGCGAAAGCATCGTACCACTGCTAAAGCAGACCGGCCGGCTCAAACGCAAGGCGATTTACTTCCACTATCCCAACTACGCCTGGCATGGCTCCAACCGCCTCGGCGGCGTGATCCGCGAAGGCGATTACAAGCTCATCGAGCGATACGACGACGGTTCAGTCGAATTGTACAACCTCGCCGACGACCTCAGCGAAGAGCGAGACCTATCCGGAAAAATGCCCAAAAAGGCCGCCGAATTGAAACGCAAACTCGATGACTGGCTCGCCGAATCCGGAGCGATAATGCCTGAACGGCTGTAGTCAAGAGAAACCGAATCTTAGCGGCTGCGTATGATACCCGCACCCCCGCTTAAATACGCCCCCCGCCAATTGAAATCGCCGGGAGAACCGGCCACGAGCCCTTTGCCAAGGGGCTGCCTGCGGTCAGTGTGTTTTCTGACGAATACGACTTACAAGGTCCAGCCGTCCCGGAAAGGAGGACGAACGTATTTGTCGGCCTCTTCGTTGTTGGTGATCCGCATATTCTTGACGTCCCAGATCAATTTTCGATTCTGGTTTCGTATGGCCAGCACGCCAAGCAGCGCCATCTCCGTCAGCGGTCCGCCGTAGTCGAAGTTTGAGCTCGCCGGCTTACCACCTTTACAGGCGAGTATCCAATCCTTGTGATGGCCTTGCGAACGCGCTATAGTCTTATCAGGCATCTTGTCCTTGTATGCCTGCATCTTGCTTTCCGGGATGATTCGCACCCCGCCGGCGCCGTGGGACCCGTGCATAATGTTGCCGTTCTCCCCAACAAGCAAGGCGCCCTCGCCGCCGAATCTTCGCTCAATCTCCATATCTTTCGGCCGTGGTGGTCTCAGCCTGCCGTCCGACCAGCTCAGCTCCACAGCCGGCATCTTCCCCCGCGCCGGGAACTTAAAGCGAACTATCGAAGCAACAGCATAAGTCTCCTCTATGATTTTAGGATCATAAGCCGTTGTTGTCGCCTCGACCTCGATAGTATCCACTTCGCCTAATTTCAGCGCCCAGAACACCGGATCCAGGATATGACAGCCCATATCCCCCAAAGCTCCGGTGCCGAAATCAACCCAACCCCGCCACTTGAATGGCAGATAGGCGGGATGATAGGGACGATCCTGTGCAGGCCCAAGCCAGAGGTCCCAATCCAGTCCCTCAGGGACAGGTGGCGTGTCTTCGGGACGTCTCATGTTCACGGCAAAGGCCGCTCCGCCGGAAGGCCGACTGCTCCAGGCATAGACTTCTCGGACATCGCCGATGGCCCCGTCCCAGACCCACTCGCACATCATGCGAATCTGCTCCGAAGAATGCCCCTGGTTGCCCATCTGGGTCTGGACCTTGTACTTACGGGCAGCCTCCGTGATCTGGCGGACCTCGTATATCGAATGAGCAAGCGGCTTCTCGCAATAAACATGCTTGCCCATCTTGATCGCCTGCATCACCGCCACTGCGTGCGTATGGTCGGGGGTCGCGACAATCACCGCGTCAATCGATTTGTCCATCTCATCCAACATCACGCGGAAGTCCTTGTATCTCTTCGCTTTCGGATACGCCTTGAACATGTTCGACGCGCGATTCTCGTCCACATCACATAATGCGACAAAGTTCTCACTTTTGCACCCGTTGATGTTGGCACGCCCCCGCCCGCCGGAGCCGACCACGGCGATATTCAGTTTGTTGCTC
>DAOVNI010000304.1 GCA_030630315.1 Phycisphaerae bacterium
GCCCGTTTTCTTGTGAACTTCAAGATATCCATTGCGTCCTGGACGGTTCGGCCGACTATCAACTGCGTAACCAATCTGGCCTTGCGTGCTGAAAGCGGGGCAAAGCGATAAGACGAACGCCAGTCAACCAAATCATTTACCTCGGCAGATAAGGCGGTCGCCAGGCGGCGAATATCCTCTGTACGCGGTTCGGGCTTAAAAAGGCCTTTTTGCCAGTTTTTAACGGCCGCTGCTGCTTCTTTCTCGTTTAGCCCTCCTCTGACAATCTGGCCGGCTAACTGCTCGATGTCCATCTGTCGCTGCTGGCAAAGCTCTTTTAACTTATTAGCACTTAACATAATCTCATATAAATCCGAAACTCGAATATCGAAATCCGAAACAAATTCAAATGACAAAAATTCAAAATTCCAAACATTTTGTCATTTAGATATTCAAATTTTGATATTGTTTCGCGCTTCGTATTTCGTATTTATCCTTCGTATCTCTGCTATCTTATTTTCTTGCTTGAATGTCCCTTAAAAGTCCGTGTGGGTGAAAATTCGCCCAACTTATGTCCCACCATATCCTCGGTAACAAAAACCTTATGAAATATTTTGCCGTTGTGGACCATAAAGGTAAAGCCCACGAATTCGGGAATTATGGTACATTTTCTTGCCCAGGTTTTTATCGGGTCACGAGAACCCGAACCAATTTGCCTGTTGACCTTGATAAACAACTTTTCATCAACGTACGGCCCCTTTTTAAGAGATCTTCCCATTAACTTTCCTCAACACTTATCGTATCTCGTTTCACGCTTCTACAGGACCAACTGTCCTCCCCTTTTACTCTTACGTCTTCTGATAATCCTTTTGTTACTTGGATTTCGTGGATTTCTTGTCTTTCCACCTTTTGCCAGTACGCCGGTAGGCGAACAGGGATGGCGCCCGCCGGCTCGATGGCCTTCTCCACCTCCCAATGGGTGAGCAACTGGGTTCATTGCCACGCCTCTGACGTGGGGTCTGCGACCCATATGGCGTTTTCTCCCGGCCTTACCGATCCTAACATTCTGGTGGTCTGGGTTACTCAGCCGGCCAATTGTCGCCCGGCATTCCTTGCGAACCATCCTCATTTCACCACTTGGCAAAATGATGGTGACCCAATTACCTTCCTTGGCGACAATTTTTGCAGCGCCGCCGGCGCCTCTAACGAGCTTTCCGCCCTGGCCGGCCGTCATTTCGACATTATGAATCTCCAGGCCCGCAGGGATTGCCTCCAGCGGCATTGCATTCCCAATCTTAGGTTCACAAGAGGCGCCACTTTCGAGCCGGTCTCCGGCCTTTATACCCAGCGGCGTTAATATATATCTTTTTTCGCCGTCGGCGTAGTGCAGCAGGGATATAAAACAATTTCTGTTAGGGTCGTACTCAATCGTTGCCACCTTTGCGGGGACGCCGTCTTTATTACGTTTAAAATCGATAATACGGTAAATTTTTCTTGCCCCGCCGCCCCTGAACCGAGCGGTAGTGACACCGTGATGATTTCTTCCGCCGGTCTTCTTTATCCGCTTGCAAAGCGACTTCTCGGGCCTGGTCGTAGTCAGCTCGGCATAATCATTTACTGAGCTGTTCCTGCGTCCGGCACTTGTTGGCTTATAAACTCGAATACCCATTTTACTCGTATCTCGTATTGCGTATTTCGCTTAGAACAAATCTATATGAAAATCGGGCTTCAGAAACACAACAGCTTTTTTCCAGCTTGGCGTGGAACCAACGGTTCTGCCTCTGCGGCGGACTTTGCCCTTTCGGTTGGCAGTTTTAACTTTGCGCACTTTAACGCTGTATATTTTTTCCACAGCATTTTTTATCTGCACTTTATTAGCCTTTTTATTTACCTCAAAGGAATACGCCCCTCTTGTGTTCGCAAAGTGCATCCCCTGCTCTGTAATGAGAGGCCGAATTATTATATTATAGTCGTCCACACCAATACCCGTTAATTTTCGCTTGTTCGGTCTCTATTCAAAAGAGACAAAAGCGCCTCTTTGGTGAACAGCATTTTCTGATGGCTGCAGATGGCGCCGGCGTTCAATTCAGCTACAGGCATAACAGCCACTTTCGGAATGTTTTTAGCTGATTTGTAAAGATTTACGTCTTCGGAGCTAATCGTTACGAGGCAGCTGCGCTCAATCTTCAGATTACTCAGAACGCTTACAAAATCGCCGGTGTGCGGTTTCTCAAAGTTCAGTCCGTCAACCACCACAACATCGTTACTCAAAAGCTTTGCTAATATTGCGGAGTCTCTGGCCAATTTTCTTTGCTTTTTAGGCATACGCTTACGGAAATCTCTGGCAACCTTGGCAAAGGTGACGCCGCCGCCGAC
>DAOVNI010000036.1 GCA_030630315.1 Phycisphaerae bacterium
CTCGTATTTCGTTTGGAATACGGTTCACGATTTACCATCTTTTTACCGTCAGCACCTCACAACCATTTTTGACTATCACAATTGTATGTTCAAAATGAGCCGAGCATTTACCATCTTTTGTTACCACTGTCCAGCCGTTTTTCAGTGTCCGCACGGCACTGGTGCCGGTGTTAATCATCGGCTCAACCGCCAAAACCATTCCTTCGGTCAAAACAATGTCATTGGCGAGCAAATCGTCGCTGACAAAGTTGGGCAGTCTCGGCTCTTCGTGCATTTTTCTGCCAATACCGTGTCCAACAAAGTCTTTTACTACCGCAAACCCGGCTGATTCAGCGTAATGCTGCATTTGTGCAGCTATCTGGCTCCACTTAACAGCCGGCACAGCCTTTGCTATTGCTATGTCGAGAACGTGCCTGGTTACGTCCATAAGTTTGCGTTTATGCTTAGAAATTTTACCAATAGCAATCGTAACAGCAGCATCTCCACAATAGCCGTCGAGTTTGACGCCGAAATCAACGCTCAGGATATCGCCGCTTTTAAGCTTTGTATTCTCTGAAGGAGTCCCGTGAACGACCTGCTCATTTATCGAGGCGCAAATTGCACCCGGAAACGGCGTTCGAGACAACGGGCTGCGGACACCCTTAAACAGGGCCGCTGCTCCGGCATCAGCGGTCATTTGCAAGGCCACGGCATCCAACTGGGCGGTAGTTACTCCCGGCTCGGCAATCTCTTGTAATTTTGAAAGAACGTCGGCTACAACTGCACCCGCTTTACGAATTAACTCAATTTCCCTTCGGCTGCGAAGCGTTATAGCCATTTAATTTCGTATCTCGTATTTCGAATTTCGCTTCACATTTTACGCTTTGACGAGGGCGTCCAGCTTCTCAAATAACAAAGTGCTTACTTCGTCGGCATTTTTGTTAGCATCGATGTCATAAACCGTGCTGTTGTTGCTATTTTTATAGTAATCCACCACCGGCTCTGTCTGCTGGTGGTAGGTCTTAAGCCGATTCGCCACTACCTCAGGGCCGTCATCCGGCCGCTGAATAAGCCTGGCACCGTCGTTGTCACATATCTCTTCGACTTTCGGCTTCAGGTTTTCAATGTGGTAAACCGCACCGCATTGAGGACAGCTTCTTCTTCCGGTCATTCGCCTGGCTACTATCCGGTCACCTATCTTCAAGTTCAAGACAGCGTCTATTTTTTGGTGGCTGCAAGCCAATGATTTATCAAGTTCGGCGGCCTGATTAACGGTTCTGGGAAAACCATCGAGTATGAAACCAGCCTCAGGCGTCTTTTTTATTGCGCCGGCCATCATCTCAACTATTATTTCGTCGGGCACAAGCACACCCGAATCCATATAGCTCCGGGCCTTTTTGCCCAGCTCGGTATCTGCTGCCCTTTGCTGTCGTAAGATATCACCGCTGGACAGATGGAGCAGACCATATCTGGCAACAACGTGCTTACACTGTGTTCCTTTGCCCGCGCCGGGGGCGCCCAACAAAACTATCCTCATCCATAAGCTCCTTTTATTCTGCCGGCTCCACTGAAACCCTCATAGCTGCGCATCAAGAGGTTGGCCTCAATTTTCTGAACGAGGTCCAGCGAGACACTGACAACTATCAATAAACCCGTGCCGCCCAAAAACGTTGCTACTAACCAGGGAATCCCCAATATAATATTAATGACGGTTGGCACGATGGCGATTATGGCCAGAAATGATGCTCCGAAATATGTGATTCTGGTCATCACCGTTTCGAGGTATTCGGCGGTTCTGCGTCCGGGCCGAAGTCCTGGGATGAAGCTTCCTGAATCCCGCAAATTTTTGGCCATTTCCTTCGGCTGGAACTGCACCGTTGTCCAGAAATAAGCGAACAGAAATATCAATAACATATACAAAACGTTGTATGTATAAGCACGACCGGGTGTCAAGGCATACTCCAAATCGAGAAGAAACGTTGAACCTCTTAAGCTCTTTATGTTCCTCAACTGGCTAATTATCACCGGTGGGAACATCATAAAAGCGGATGCGAAGATTATCGGCATCACTCCGCCGTGATTGACACGAAGCGGCAAATAATGTCTTTGGCCGCCATAAATCCTGCGGCCTCGCATTAGTTTTGCCTGTTGAATGGGTATTCTGCGCTGGCCCTGCGTTATCAGTATGGCACCTGCAACAACGAATACGAACGCTGCTATCAGGAACAATATTTGTGCCGGGCCTATGGTTCCTGTCGGTGCATCGAATCTAAAGTCAACCCTCTCGGCGAGCATGTCAATTGCCCAGGGCATTCGAGATATAATGCCGGCCATAATTATCAAACTGATTCCATTGCCTATTCCGTATTCATCTATCTGCTCGCCGAGCCACATCAAGAAGACGGTGCCGGCCGTCATACCAACAATGCCCATTATCAAGGCCTGGTAGTACACATCGGCATCGAATGCCCCCGGCACGACGGCTTTGAGATACTTAATAGCCATCATAGATTGAATGATACATATCAGTACCGTCAAGTAGCGTGTGTACTCCTGTATCTTTTTATGGCCGGTTTGGCCTTCCTGGCGTAACTTCTTCAAGGCGGGAATGACCTCGCCCAGCAGCATAAGAATAATCGATGCGGTAATATAGGGCATAATTCCCAGGCCAAACAAGCTGCTTTTACTCAGCGTTCCACCGCTGAACATTTGCATCATTGCAACAGCTCTACCAATTGGAGTATCTGTTTCGCCCTCGGCTTGTGTTTTAGCTATCTCCTTATGGTTAAAATAGGGAATGGGGATATGGAAACCAACCCTGTATATTATCAGCAGCGCCACAGTAAAAAGAATCTTGTTGCGCAGGTCCTGGATTCTGAATATGTTAAATACTGCTCCAAGCATTTCTATATTTTCCGACAGTCTTTCACTTTACAATACTTAAACTGATTATTGTATCACTTTTGCCGTGCCACCGCAGCCTATAATCTTCTGCTCTGCGGTTTTGCTAAATTTATGTGCTACCACCTCCAACTTCTTTGTCAGCTCGCCGTTACCAAGAATCTTAACTTTACTTTTCAAGCTGAGAATCAGTCCTGCATTGGATAATTGTTCAACACTGACGGCAGCACCTTCGTCAAATCTTTCCAATTGTGACACATTAACAACTTGGTAGCGTGTTGCGAACTTATAATTACTAAAGCCGCGTTTTGGCAGTCGGCGAAATAAAGGCATCTGGCCACCTTCATAAAGCGACACTGAAGTCGAGCCGGCCCTGCTGGCACTACCTTTGTGGCCGCGACCACAGGTTTTGCCTCGGCCGGTGCCGGTGCCTCTACCAACGCGCCGCCGAGCTTTATGCTTCCCTGCGATAGAAGTTATTTGATAATTCAACATAAATCATCACCACCTTTTTATTGCTTCAACTTCTACGCCTCGAAGAGATTCAACCGTTTCTTTGCTGCGTAATCTCAACAACCCATCCAACGTAGCTTTGACAACATTTTTAGCAGAGGAGCTTCCGTAAACTTTTGTAAGGACATCCTGCACACCGGCGAATTCGAGCACTGCCCGAGCGCTGGAGCCGGCGATAACTCCGGTTCCGGGGCTGGCCGGCACCAATGTTATCTTCGTAGCCCTGTATCTGCCGTTGACCTGGTACGGAATCGTTCGGCCGACCAAAGCTATTTTGTGCAAAGTTTTTTTTGCATCTTTCATGGCTTTCTCAACTGCCATTGGGACTTCATTGGCCTTACCATAACCAATACCCACCGTGCCCGCACGGTCACCAATTACAACTAATGCCGCAAAGCTGAACCGCCGGCCTCCCTTGACGACCTTGGAACAGCGAAATATTTTTACGACCGTATCTTCCAACGGCCGTTCTTCCTCGTCAGATAGTTTAACACCGTTGGAAGTCCGCACCAACGGTGCGACACTTCTCTCTGAGGTCTTACTTCTAACGGGTTTAACGGGTTCTGCTGCCAATTTTTTCTCCAAACTCTGTCGCTTTTTTAAAAAACCAGCCCGGTCTTTCTTGCCGCTTCAGCAAGAGCCCCGACTCTGCCATGAAACTTATAGCGGTTTCTATCAAAGCAAACGCACTTAATACCGACGCCAAGGGCCTGCTTTGCGACCGCCTCACCTACGATTTGAGCGGCTTTTTTGTCAGCGGTATTAGGCAATTGGTCTCTCAGGCCTTTCGCTCTCGTGCTTGCGGAAACAAGTGTCGCTCCCGCAGCATCATCTATAATCTGGGCGTAAATATGCCTGTTGGAACGAAATACCGACAGTCGTGGTCTGTTTGGCGTTCCAAAGACCTTTTTTCGCACGTGATATTTACGCCTCAGTGCCGCTCTTTTTATCCTGTCGATTCTCATAAAAACCAAATCCCACTCGGCATTGACTATTTACTATTGATTCTGAACTGCGACTTCTTTTTCAACAGTCAATATTCAATTGTCAATCGTCAATTTTTTAGACTGTTCCGGAAGTAAATGCTTTGCCGACCTTGCGTCGTACGTATTCGTCGGCATAACGGATACCCTTTCCTTTATAGGGTTCCGGCGGCTTTATTTTTCGTATCTCGGCAGCAAACTGTCCCAAGAGACACTTGTCTATTCCCGAAAGTGTGAACCTGGCGGGAACATCATTGCCCCTGGTTGCATCGACATCAATGTTTATCTTTATACCCTCTGGTATTACGCGCTCTACCGGATGGCAAAAGCCAACCTGAAAAACCAGTTTTCCGCCCCGTTCTTTGACATTATATCCGGTGCCGTATAATTGCATTTTCTTTTCAAAACCTTTACTGACACCGGTGACCATATTGGCAATCAAGGCGCGGATTGTGCCGTGCAACTGCCTGTCCTCGCGGATTTCAGGATGCTCATTTTCAACCAATATTTTCCCCGCGGAACCGTCAATTTTTACCTTTATCGGCGGCTGACAGTCCATCTGCATGGTGCCGAGCGGCCCTGAAACTTTTATACACAGCCCCTTCTGCTCAACCACAACTGCCTCAGGAATAGTAATCGGTTTTTTCCCGATACGACTCATTAGCTCACCGTACAAAGTATCTCGCCGCTGACGTTGGCCTCGCGGCAGCTTCTATCGCTCATTACACCTTTACTTGTCGAAACGATTGCTATACCCATACCGCCTAAAACACGCGGTACTTTGTCAACAGATGAATAGATTCTGCGGCCGGGTTTACTTATTCTCGTTATTTCGTTAATAACGGGCCGACCCTCGCGGTCATATTTTAGAGTAACTCTCAGTATTCCCTGCTTGCCGTCATCGATTCGGTCGAAATCTTCGATGTAACCTTCCTTCTTTAAAACAGCCGCTATGCCTTCGCAAATATTTGATGCCTTAATATTGACCTCACCTTTATTTATTCGTACAGCGTTGCGAATTCTCGTCAGCATATCAGCTATCGGGTCGCTCAAACTCATAAATCGGGCTCCAATTTCGTATCTCGTTCGAGATACGAGTTTACCAACTGGCTTTTCTTACTCCTGGTATCTTTCCTTCGTTAGCTAATGTTCTAAAGCAAATCCGGCAAATTTTGAACTTGCGATAAACAGCCCTGGCTCTTCCACAAAGCTGGCAGCGCGTATATTGCCTAACGCGAAATTTTTGTTTCTTTTCTGCCTTGTTTTCCAGTGCTTTAGTTGACATCCACACACTCCAAAATAATCGTTTGCCTCCCGGCGGCAACCGCTAACTATCACTCCTGCGCCGCTGACTTCTTGAACGGCATACCAAAAAGCGACAGCATTTTCCTTGCTTCCTCATCAGTACTTGCCGTCGTTACCAAGGTTATGTTCATACCCTGCTGAAACTCCATCTGAGCCGGATTGATTTCCGGAAAAACACTCTGCTCGGGCAGGCCCATTGAGTAATTACCTCTGCCGTCAAAACTGTTCGGGTTAAGACCTCGAAAGTCTCTTACCCGCGGGATTGCAAGATTAATGAGTCTATCCATAAATTCATACATTCGCACGCCGCGGACAGTAACTTTCAAACCGGTTTCATTGCCCTCACGCACTTTAAAATTCGAGACACTTTTTTTAGCTTTACAGACGAGCGGGATCTGGCCTGTAATCATCATCAGGTCCTTTTTAGCTGATTCCAGAAATTTTTTGTCCTGGGTCGCTCTTCCCACACCCATAGAGATAATGACCTTTTCCATCCGCGGTACAGCCATAGGATTCTTATAGTTAAACTCCCCGGTCAATTCCGGGACTATCCTGGACTTATATAAATCTTTCAAACGTGCCATCAAAAATCTCTCAACGTTTCACTGTTTACCGTTTGGCCTTTCTGGGCTTGTCTATCTCTGTACCATCAGCACCGACTCGGCTTTTACTACCATCCTCGTTTATCCGATAATGCACTCTGCTTCCTCTCGAGCTTTTCGAAGTTATCGGCAAGACATTACTTATATGTATCGGCTGTTCAACGTTGATGCGGCCTCCCTGGGGATTTCTACGTGAAGGCCGAACATGCTTTTTTGCCATATTGTGCCCCTGAACCACTACTTTATTCTTTTCAGGTACGACACGCAGCACTCTACCGGTAGCACCTTTATTGTCGCCAGCTATAATCTCAACCATATCACCTTTTTTTATATGTGGGCTCATTTTGCTTATTGATTATTTTTAACGTTTTTTGCAATTATCAATCATCAATTACTCATACTACCTCACTCGCCAGGGAAATAATCTTCATATAGTTTTTTTCGCGCAGCTCGCGAGCAACCGCACCGAAAATTCTCGTTCCTATCGGATTACCTTCGTTATCAATCATCACTGCGGCATTGCTATCGAACCTTACATAGCTGCCATCAGATCGTTTCACAGGACTTTTAGTGCGAATAATAACGCATTTATGGACTTTCTTGTCATCCAACTGGCAGGTCGGCAGCGACTTTTTTATAGCCACACAGACCACGTCTCCCACCCCAGCAACGGGGCGGGTTTTCCTACCGCGGGCGCCACCTCTTCCGAGAACCTTAATGCACAGTGCCGACTTGACACCTGAGTTGTCGGCTATATCCAACATCGTTTCCTGCTGAATCACCTTGCTATTCCCGTATCTGGTATTTGGCCTTACGATTCAATCTGAACCGCCTTTTCTACAACTCTGACAAGACGCCAACTCTTGGTTTTGCTATGAGGTCTGCATTCAGCAACTTCAACGACGTCGCCGACGCTGCCCTGTCCGTGCTCATCGTGGACGCCGAGTTTTGTTCTACGCTTCACGTATTTGCCGTATTTGGGATGCCTGACCTTGAAGTCAATGGCAACTTTGATGCTCTTATCACCACTATTGCTGATTACCACGCCAGTTAAAGTTTTTAATTTTCGGTCCTGCATCTTCGATTCCTGATTTTTTTACCGCAGAGACCGCAAAGCACGCAGAGTTTTTTAATTTTAATTTTTTCTCTGCGCTCTCGGCGTTCTCCACGGTTAATTTTTACTATTTTCACGCATTACAGTCTTAATCCTGGCGATATCACGCTTGACATTAGTTACAGCTTTGGAATTCTCCAGTTTTTCGGTAACCGCCTGCGAGTGCAAATCAAACAAATGCCTCTGGAGTTCTTCCAGTTTGCCCTCGAGCTCATCCGGGCTCATCTCGCGGCAATGCTGCGCCTTCATCTCAAGCTTCCCTTCTACAATGAATGTCTTCTCTTAATGAACCTGCACCTAATCGGCATTTTATGAGCAACTCTGACCAGCGCCTGTTTTGCCACGTCCTCACTTACTCCGCCGATCTCAAACATAACCGTGCCCGGCCTGACCCTGGCGACCCAGAATTCGGGCTCACCCTTGCCTTTGCCCATTCGCGTTTCCAAGGGCTTGGCACTTACCGGTTTGTGCGGAAATATCCTAAGATAGACTTTGCCTTCACGATGCAAAAAATGAGTTGCTGCAACCCGGCCGGCTTCAATGTTCCTGGCGGTTATCCAGCTGTTTTCCAGGGCCTGCAAGCCGTATTCACCAAACGCTACAAAATTGCTTCTCGAAGCATTACCCTTCATCCTGCCGCGCTGGCTCTTACGATGCTTAACTCTTTTCGGCATCATTACCATTTTTTCAGACCTTTACAAAACCTATATTTAAGGGAGCACCTTCTTCGTAAAAAGGCGACTTTCAACTTCCCTCTGCACTTCCTTGCTCCGGGGTATCAGCTTTTGTCGACGGGGCAACCGCATCAGCTTTAGCGGTGTTTTTGCCCTGTCGTACCGGCGCCGCTTTAGACCTGCCACCATCCCTGGCCCCCGGGCCAATACGCCTTGGCAGGCGACGCCGACGACGCACGGGTTGCTCAATTTCTTCGCCGAATTTGCCTTTATAAATCCAAACTTTAATACCAATCGCTCCGTACGTTGTTCTTGATGTTGCTACAGCGTAATCTACATTGGCATCCAGGGTATGCAGCGGGATAGAACCCAGTTTCTGCGTTTCCCTGCGTGCCATTTCGGCGCCTGCCAGCCGTCCGGCACAGATAATCTTAACTCCTTTGGCGCCGGCGTTCATTGCCAATTCGCAATACTGCTTCATTGTACGCCTGAATGAGGCCCGCTTACTTAGCTGTTCGGCAATTGATTCGGCCACCAAAGCAGCATTAAGGTCCGGCTCTTTTATCTCGATAACATTGACGGCCACCTTTCGGCCTGTCATCTCTTCAAGCTCTTCTCGCAACCTATCGACTTCACCACCTCTTGGACCGATGACCACGCCGGGCCGAGCGCTGTGCAATGTTACTTTCACTTCGTTGCGTGTTCGGATTACTTCAACCTTTGCCACCGCACCTTTGGGCATATGACGGTTAAATTTCTTGTCAACATACTGACGGATTTTCTGGTCCTCGACCAGGAAATCGCCGTAATTAGCCTTTGGCGCAAACCAGGTACTCTGCCATCCAAGCGTTATTCCTGTTCTAAAACCTATTGGCGATACTTTCTGACCCATAATCCCGTACTAAAATTAAATATCAAAAATCAAATATCAAAATTACATTGCAAAATGTAAAATTTTCCCAGCCTTCTTTTTGAATTTCTGTTTGTCATTTTACATTTTGAATTCTTTTTTTCAAGCCTGTGTTACTGTTATATGTATGTGACAGGCCTTTTTGCGAATAGGATGCGCTCTGCCTCTGTCTTTCGGTATCCATCTTTTCGTGCCGATGCGGACTCCTGCATCATCGACACGGGCCGAGCTTACATAAAGACTATCAACGTCAGCCTGCTGCTCATCAGCATCTGCAACGGCACTTTTTAGAACCTTGTCAATCATCGCTGCCGCCCGTTTTCTTGTGAACTTCAAGATATCCATTGCGTCCTGGACGGTTCGGCCGACTATCAACTGCGTAACCAATCTGGCCTTGCGTGCTGAAAGCGGGGCAAAGCGATAAGACGAACGCCAGTCAACCAAATCATTTACC
>DAOVNI010000247.1 GCA_030630315.1 Phycisphaerae bacterium
AAAACTCTTATTAATATTTTCGAACTCAAGCATTTTTTCCACCGTAAGGTGTCCTTTGGAGTATCTCGTATCTCGTTTCACTTTTCACGCAGCGCTTCAGCCGGGTCCTGTCGAATTGCGACCATGGTCGGAAGGTAAGCCGATATAACAGTTAACACCGGCGCTATAATCAGGGCCAGCAAAAACAGGCCGGGATTAAACAGTTCCCCGGCAGCAACAATTTCTTTTATATCCCCCTCCAGCGTAAGCCCCAGCCATCTGCCGAAACCAAGCCCGACAAAAATTCCCAACACTCCTCCAAGCAATCCCATTATCAAATACTTTGAAAGAAATAAAAACATAATTTGCCTTGCTCGAAAACCCATCGCTCTTTGGATTCCAATTTCAGCCTTACGGTCGCGGACATTGTTAAATGCCAGTAATCCGACCCACACAGCGCAGGTTACTATAACGAGGGGGACCAGTACCGCCGCGAAAAATTCACGTTCAGAGCGCATCTGCGTCCTGTGCCGCCTTTCTCTCTCAACTGCTGCCTTTGCTTCCTGACCCACTTTTATTCTGGACTCGGCTCTCGCAAGAGCCTTGGTTCCTTTTTCGATAACTTGTGTGCCTGGAAGGATTTGCTCTATCTCTTTTCGAACCTTTCCCAGCAGATTCTCCACTCCCTGGCAAAGGCATTCGAGAGCCAGAATCGCGTTGATAAGACCTTCTTTGTCGAGAAGCTCCTGCGCCTGGCGTAAATGAATCCATGCTGTGAAATCATCTTTGCTGCCACGTTCTTCGTAGCACTTGTGAACGGTGAATTCTTTGCCAAGAAGCTTGACCTTGTTACCCACCTCCAGTCCGAGACTGTGGTGCAATCCATATCCAAGCACAATAGTTCCCTGGGGCACCGGCTGAACAAGGGGCTTCCTCGGATCTTTGTGGAGGTTCGGGACTTCACCTCGCGTCCCGACCAGGGTAATCGTGCGTTTTTTCTCCGGCCATTTAATTCTTTGCTGGAGGCTCGGTAAGAAATGACGAACCGTAATAATTCCCGAATCCGCCAATCGCGTGGCATACTCTTCCGGCATATATTCCGAAGGGTAACCTTTCATATGCAAGTCTCGAATACTTTGCTGTTTTGGAAGAATTAAAAGGTTAAAGCTCAGTTTCAATGTTGCTTTTCGCATTTCATCTTTTAAAATCTCCATCTTTTTTTTAGTTTCTTGCTCTTTCTCGGTCAATATTTTCTGAGTTTGAAGGTCATGTACCTTCAGCAACGTCAACGCTCCGGTCAGCGAGCCAATGGCAACAGTTACAGCGAAAAGTCCTAATGCAAAACTTCGCCAACGGTGCATTATTTCCTTTACCAGTATATGCCAAATTTTCACGGTCGTCCTCATTCAAAAAGCATAACTAATTTCCGATTAGCTCGGTTATTCTTCCCGCAAAGCTACAGCAGGGTCCTGCCTTGCAGCAAGTATTGCAGGAATCCAGCTGGCGGCCACCGTGATTGCTAACGCCACAAACACTGCAAGCACGAGCAGGTTGACATTGAACCACTGATAGTTGCTTTCACCAACTGGCTCTGTCCAACTGCTGGCAAGAAAACCCCCGGCCAAGAATCCCAGAATACCTCCGACAAGGCCAATAGCGATAGCCCTCGACAAAAAGATGTAAATTATCTGCCGGGAACGAAAACCCAGTGTGCGGAGTATCCCTATTTCTGTCCGCCGTCTTCGTACGTTCCCAACCGCCAACAACGCAACCCACACGACGCATATAACCATCACCAATGAAACCAGAACCTTGGCAAAATGCGTCCACGTTACTCTCAGATGAGCCATATTTTCTCTTTCTCTTTCAATAGCAGCCTTTCCTTCATCTTCCACTTTAACGTAGGCGTGTATCTTTGCAAGCACATTGGATGCTTTTTCAACCACCTGTGTATGCGGGAGTATCCGCGTGATTTCGGCCCTGACTTTTGGCAGATTCGCCCAGGCGCTGCGGCATTCAAAAGCGAGAATTTCGTTTATCAATCCTTTTTTATTAAGCAGTTCCTGCGCTTCCCGCAAATTTATCCATACCGTCATATCGGCCTCTGTGCCCATTTCTTTATGGCACTTATATACGACAAATTCCCTGCCCATAAACCGAATTGTGTCACCAAGACTCAGTCTAAGTCCCTGTTGAACTTCGTTACCCAGTACGATTTTCCCCCGTGGAACTGCCTCGAGAGTCAATTCGCTGGCATCCACAGAGGGATTCACGGCTTTATCCGTCGTCCCCACAATGATAACTGCCCATTTTGTTTCAGGCCACTCCACCTTCTGACGCAGTCTTGGCACAAGATGTTCAATAGTAACAATCTCGGACTGCCCCAGCCGGGCAAGGTACTCCTCCGGCATATACTTAGCTCCATAATCATCAGCATACCAGTTGTTGAGGTTCTGGTCTTTGGGAAGAATAACAATGTTGAATCCAAGCTTTTGCATTGCTCTCTTAACGTCATTTTCCAGAACCCGCATCTTTTCCTGTGTTTCGGCCCTTTTCTGCTCGAGAATCGTTCGCGTCCGCGCATCATGCAATTTCACCAGTGTCAGCGAACCGGCAAGGCATCCTACAGCCACCGCAACAGATAATAGTCCTAACCCAAAGTTGAGTTTGCGGTGTAGAATCTCTCTAACTACCAAACGTGAAATTGTCATAATAATTACTACTTGCTCAAACCGTCCTTTAGTTTCAAAGTCGCGATTACTGCAGCTCCAATACCCACGCTGGTTACCAGTTTCCAAATCGTCATAGGTGTCCCTTTCTACGAGGACTGATAGCCATAGTTCCTAAAACGACCACCAGCAGAATAACCGCCAGACACACAGCAGTTGTTCCTATAATGCCTAATCCAAGAACTTTTCGCTTTTTGACTTCGACCGCCTGTTCCTGCTTGTCGTCCGCAGAACTCAGGTCATTGTCCGGAGCCAAGACCTCGGTACTCTGAGTACTTGCAATTACTTTGTCCTGGGTCCCGGTTCCTGCCTCAGCCGGTGCTTCCGGCATTACACCCGTCAGCTCCGGCACCTCATCGTATGTCTCGTAGAACTCCTCATAGAACCGCATCGCGGCTGCATCCCAGTTTGCGGCCATAAGTAAATCCACACCCGGGTTCATCATTTTGATTTCACAGCCGCAGGGACCGGTCAAAAAA
>DAOVNI010000047.1 GCA_030630315.1 Phycisphaerae bacterium
CGTTCATGTGGAAACTGCTTGACAGAATCGACCAAATTTGCTATAATTATTTTTATTATAGAACAATATCTTTAGTGAAAGAGAACCAATGAAGTGCTCACGGACTCTTGTTTTTCAACCTGGGAAGTCAGGAAGCCTGCCGCGCCGGAGATTCATACCGGGTTTGGTCTGCTTGCTAAGTCTGCTCACATTTGCCGGTTCCGCACAGGCTCAGATTTCTTACGAAGGGGTCGCGGACAAGGAAGTTTACAAAGATAGTGCTTCCTTCATAGTTTACTCTGAGGAAAGTTACGATTATACGGTCCTGTTAAATGGCGATCCGATCGCGACGGATGTCACCATAGAAATCAGCGAGCCGGAGTACTACGAATTGTACGTGCATCGGCGCGAGCAGTCCTCCGGAGCTGAGGATAGCAAGCTGGTTCGCTTTATAGTCCGGGCAACCGAGCGGGGCATTTCCGAGGTTGGGCTGCCTATATGGACACCCTATCCCATGATCGATTCAGCAGCGGCGGAGTTCACGGGGGCCCAGCTCAGGATTGTCACCCCGGCGGAATACCCTCAGGGACTTGAGATCCCGGTCATCGCCCGAGTAGAGGACCAGTCAGGTAATCGCCTTGGTGTCATTGGTTCTGTTATGGCTGCCGGTTTTGAATATCACCGGTTACAACTGCTGCGTGGAGTCGGGTCTGTCTTTCTACCGGCCGCTACGGAACCTGGTATCATTTCCTACACCGCCCAAATTCAATCTCTTCAGAAGCCAAAGGAAATTACAATTGAAGCGTCCACAACATGGCAGACCGAATCCGGCAATATTAACTCCAACACCGACTGGGGCACCAATGCAAGGATACACATCGATGGTGCTCTTACAATTGGCTCCAGCGCAACCTTGACCATAGGCCCAGGATCCATCATCAAGGTCGATCCTGACCTTGAGATCGCAGTTAACGGCTCTATCGTTGTAAACGGAACTACAACAAATCCTGTGGTATTTACCGCACAGGACAGAAATGTTCCCTGGGGCGGTTTCCTTTTTGAAGCGAGTACATCCACAGGCGACTTTAACGGGACTATCATGACGGCAAGCGGCGCCGATTCGAACTGGTTTAGCAATAATCCCGGCCACGGCAGCAGTCACCGCAAAGACCAGTGTCTGTTTTACCTCTCCAACGGCGCCCGTCTGACCTTGACTGATTGCTATCTGGTGGCCAACCATGGTCAGGCCGGACACGGTGAAGACTCCTATTTGACGATGACGGGCTGTCTTGTTCAGAAATGTACAACCGTAGGCCAGTACAACGGTGGTGCTGTAATCCTTGAAGATTGCGCACTGATCGAGTTCCCCTCGGCCACCGATCCCTACGTCGATGCCGACAACGATGCCATTTATCTGACCGACGGAGTACATTCTTTGACTGATTGCCTCATCGGCTGGGCCCCGGATGATGGCATTGATGCAGGCGCCAGCGCAGCAGGTTCCGTCAAGGTCGATAATTGCTGGTTTGAATCGTTCTATCACGAAGCTATGGCCTGGTCGGGGCCAAAAATTGCCCGCGTCAATGACACAGTCACCTTGAACTGCGGACAAGGAATCGAATGTGGATACAGTGCCCCGGATGTCAATGCAGTCCACTGCCTTAGCACAGCTAATCTGGTAGGAGCCCGCTTTGGTGATAATTACAATTGGACATATAATGGCTTTTTGACAGTGAGCAATTCACTGCTGCTGTATAACTTAAGAGATGTCTGGGGGCGCAACTGGGACGACTGGACAGTTCGTCTCGCTCAAATGGATATCCAGAACAATTACCTTAGCGTCGTCAATGCTAACTATCCGAATAATACGATATGGGCCCCTGTGAGCGTTCCCAATCACCTCGACGAACTGGTTCCATTTTTGCCTACACCCGCAAGTACTGTCGGCATCGCATTGGCAACCTTCCAGGATTCCCTCGATATAACTGACCTTTCCGGCGGCGTTGCCGTTCGTCTCAGCACGTTTACAACCAGCACAGTCTCTGTCGATTATACTATCGAAACAGACGGCGTCCCTTATGACAGCGGTACTTTGGAATTTATCCCCGGTGAAACCGTTAAAGAAATTCCGTTCGAACCTCCCGGTCTCAAAGATTTTCAGGAGTTTGATATAACCATCAGCACCCCCGTTAACGCCGAGTTGACCGGATTCCAGCAGATAACCGTAACTGTCCCGGCTGTTCCGTTCGAAGTAACACAAAAATTGATTTTCGAAGGCGACGAATGGCGGTACTTCAAAGGCACCAGTGAGCCGGCGGCGGATTGGAACGATCTGTCGTTCGACGACGCAAGCGACCCCTGCTGGCTCTCAGGTAACACCGGCATCGGGTACGAGGCCGACACCGGCTACGGGCCGTGCATCGCTACCAATTTAGCCGATATGCAAAACAGCTATTGGAGCGTATACGCCCGCAAGACATTTACCATCGACGAGCCTGCGCGTCTGATCGGTCTGACCCTTCATATTGACTTTGACGACGGCTACATCGCCTACATCAACGGCACAGAGGTACACAGCCAATACCCGCCGAGCCCCGTTGCATATAATCGGCCCGCATCAACGTCAAATCATGAAGCAAGCTGCGGCTCTACTCTACCGCAGTACGATATCAGCGCCTCCATATCCGCACTCGTTCCCGGAACGAACGTACTCGCCTTACAGGTACACAACACCACGATAAGCAGTTCAGACTTTATTTTCATCCCCGAATTGTCCATCGCCGCCGATCCATACCCGGGCGATTTCGAACCGGACGGAGACGTGGACCTTCAGGACTTTGCAGTTCTGGCCTTAAGCTGGCAGAGCTCCGCAGGAGGCGATGGAAATTATAATCCATACTGCGATATAAACACTCCGCCGGATTATTCCATCGATATGCTGGACCTTCTGGTATTTGTCGATAACTGGTTAGCAGAGTTTTGAGAACTCTCTGTGTCCTCGGCGGAAATGCGTCGTAAAGTGCTACGGCTATTTCACTATGAACATCTAAATTACAATAGATGCTTGACGGCAGGACGGTAGTTGATATAGTAGGGGCCGATATTGGAAATGTAGTTAGATTCGAAAGGATACAAAATGAAAAGACGGGCTTGGAAAACATTTGTTTTAGCAGCTGGTACTGTTGTTATTATGTTAATTGCAGGTTGTGAAAAGGAAAACGCACCAGATACAAAAAGGAGCAGGCTCATAGCCACTGAAAACATCCGGTTAAAGGAAGAATTAGAGCAGCGTGACGAGGAAATCAAAAAACAAGAAAAGCTGCTTGAAAAATGCCTGCAAGAAAGAGACACCTGGAAAGCGAAGGCACAGCAAAACATCCAAAAGCAGGTGGACAGCGTTTTAACGGTGGTTATGGAGAAAAACGAAGAACTGCGCAAGGAAAACGAGGGGCTCAAGGCGCAAATAGAGCAACTTAAAGCAGAACTCGAAGAAGCTGAGAAATAGAGCTAAAGGTGGGGCAAGCCCCACCCTACAAAGCTAAGAAATTGGCCGCCACCGTTACTTCATAACCAGCCGTTACTCATTGCGATTGCCCGTCGTGGCTCGGCCAAGCCGAGACAGGCACACTTTTCGTGTGGCCTTTATACAATCGGGCAATTTTTCCTGTGGGTAATGTTTTTGCATTGCCGCCGCAACAAGTGCAGAGAACATAAGTTGATGAATTGCATCTGGCCGATTTCAGCGGCAGCCGTAATGGCATGGCAGGCCGCCGCCTACACCACACATACCCGTTTTTTCAATTTGTTCCTGGATCTCAAATAGCCGTTCGGTATTAGGCATATCTAATACCAAATGCCAGTTTTCCAAATACCAGATATAGACCTGGTAAGAGGAATAGCCGGTTTCATCAGAAGGTCTATAGTTAGGGTCTTCAAATCGTCCATCGAATTGTCTGTTTAGCCAGCCAGCTTCATGGGCGGTTTTATATTTTGAAATTTTGGTCAAACGGATTAGTTCTGCGAGCATCAGATTTTCTTTAACCGGCAATACTCTGGCCAGCCGGGAAAGGGTCAGGTTCTTTAAGTACAGGTTGAGGCCATATTCGAGCAAATACAGAAGATGGTCCGTTCTGCCTTGTTCTCGTAAATTTCTGAGAATACGATTAATATGCTCCGGCACGGGTGCAGGAGCGCGTCCCAATTCGCTAACCAGAGGGGTTTCCATCGCAAATTTTTTGAGTTTTTTAAAGTCCTCAAATTGCTTTGGCGTTGTTTCAGCTGCAGCCCGGTGCCATTGATATTCGATCTCATCCTCCAATCGATCAATTTTGCCGAGCTCCTCGATTACCAGCGGATAATTTCGAAACTGCGATTTGTTTTTCTTTACCCAATTATAACAGTCATACGTTGTTACATACCCTGCTTCGGTAGTTTTAAGTTTGGCCAGACGAATAAATTCGTGTGCAAGGTCGTATCGGTCTTTGTATCGGGCTAAGGAAGGACTGTCGAGAAGATAACCCTGGTGATGTCGCTTTTTCTGTTCTCGGTATGTTCGCAGGACAAATAAGGCAGCGTATGGCAAGTGACGTTTCTCATCGATTTCAGCAGCGTGTTTTATTGCACTCCTAACAGTCAGGTTCGGTTTTTCAGGATGAGCTTTCAGCTCGAGCAAGTGGTCTTTCAACTCTTCAAATTGGAAATGTTCAGCGTACCGCCGTATTTCGTCAAGTTCCCGATACGACAGGCACTCAGAAACTTGCTTATGTTTCGGTAAGCCAGTAGAAAGATTATTGCGGGACGGACAAAACACACAAAAGGTTAATGTTAATATTGCTGTTAAGTATTTCATTTTGGTTTCTCTCCTAAAAAATACCTTAAGGTATTCACGTTAATCCCTACACACTGCTGTTAGTTATTTTGTCTGCACACTTTGCGGGTGGCCTTTATACAATCGGGCAATTTTTCCTGTGGGTAATGTTTTTGCATTGCCGCCGCAACGAGTCCTACAAACATCGGCTGAGGTCTGAGCGGGCGGGAAGTCCAGCACGGATGCGCCTGAGTTCCGCAAAAGTACGGATGGGACGGAATTTCCAGGATTTGCATAATCTCTAAATTGGGTGCTTTGCCGGAGAACACAAGGCCGGCCTTTTCCAACTGCTCAATATATCGCGGGTCAACCTCGTAACGATGTCTAAATCGCATTCTGACCGAATCAGTCTTTCCAAAAAGTTTCCACGCCAGCGTCTGGGTTTTTAATTCTATATCCCTTCCGCCGAGGCGCATATTTCCGCCCATGCCTTCTATTTTTTTCTGCTCCGGCAATATATCGATTACCGGCTCGGGACAGTCCGGCTCAATCTCAGTGCTGTTGGCTTCTGTCAGGCCGCAAACATTACGGGCAATCTCTATAACAGCCATTTGAAAGCCAAAGCATATCCCCAGATAAGGCAGATTATTCTCTCTGGCATATTTTGCGCAGCTTATTTTTCCTTCCGCACCGCGTGTACCGAACCCGCCGGGGACAATAATACCGTCAACGTCGGCCAGATGCTCGGCTGCGTTCTCATCAGTAATAGCGGTTGTTTCAATCCATCTTATCTCGACGTCAGAAGCCAGTGCGATACCGGCGTGCTCAAGGGCATTGATTATCGAGGCATAGCTGTCACGGACTGCGGTATATTTACCTGTGATACCGATGGTTATTTGGCGATTAGCGGAGCCGATTTTGTCGGTGAAATCGCACCACCGGGCCCAGGCCTTTCGTTCGTGCCGCAGATTGATTCTGTCCTCGATTTTTAGCAGCCGCAAGACCTCGAAATCCAGGCCGGCATCTCTGAGCATAGCCGGTATCATATAGATACTGGCCGAATCCGGCATATTGAAGACCCTTTCAAAGGGGACATTACTGTACACGCTTATTTTTTGCCGGACTTTTTCGCTAACAGGGTTGGCCGCCCTGCAGGCGATGATATCCGGCTGAACACCCAGTTGCATAAGCTGCTTTATTCCCAACTGTGCAGCCTTTGATTTCTGCTCACCGAGGGTTGCCGGTTCGAGTATATAGGTCAGTGCCATGAAGCAGCAGCTATTCGGGCCTTCTTCGTAAGCCAGCTCTCGCATCGCCTCGATAAAATAGGCATTTTCCAGATCGCCGACCGTGCCGCCAATCTCGACAAATACCATATCGGCATCGGTTTCCATTGCCAGCCGGCGAAGCTTTAGCTTGACCTCGCCGGTAACGTGCGGAATCATCTGGACATCTCTGCCGAGATAGTCGCCGTGCCGTTCCTTGTGCAAAATCGAGCTGAATATCTGCCCGCTCGTGGTGAAATTTGCCCTGCTTAAGTCCTGGTCGAGCATCCTCTCATAGGTGCCCAAGTCCATATCGCATTCCATACCGTCATCGAGCACAAACACCTCGCCGTGGCGAAACGGATTCAGCGTTCCGGAATCTATATTCAAATATCCTTCGAGCTTGATTGGCGCAACTTTCAGCCCTTTATCCTGACACAGCAAAGCCAGGCAGGATGAGAATATTCCCTTGCCCAGGCCGCTCATCACGGTGCCCATCACAAAGCAGTAGCGGGTTTTTCCCTTTTTATAGCCAGGCGGTACCGGCGAGAAAAATTCGCTCTCGGTTGAAGTATCACTAACAGAAGCTAATAAGTTTTTATCTTTTGTCATAAATTTAACCTCGTATCTCGTATAGGAAAAACGCTATACGCTGTTTTTGTACCGAGAGACAAACTCGGCATATTGCTCTGGGGTATCTATGCCGTCGCAGGTGTGTTCGACTTTGCCTACCAGAATGTCAAAGCCGTTTTCAATCGCCCGCAGTTGCTCAAGTTTTTCGATTTTCTCCAGCGGCGTCTGCGGCAAAGCGGTAATCTTCAGTAAAAATTCCCTGCGATAAGCGTAAATTCCAATATGCCGCAAATACTGCTGTACTTTGCCTACGCCGGATTTTTCTCTGTTGTATGGAATGGGTGCTCGCGAGAAGTAGATTGCCTTGTTGTTACAATCGGTAATGACCTTTACGATATTAGGGTCGGCAATCTGCTCTGCGTTTTGGAAATCGGCAGCGAGCGTAGCCATTCCATAGTTTTGAGTTTTAAGTTTTGAGTTTTGAGTTTTTATTAAAAGCTCGGCGAGATAATCAATATTTTCCGGGTCAATTTCCGGCTCATCGGCCTGCAGGTTCAGCACAATGTCAGAATTTTGAATTTTGAATTTTGAATTTTGAATTTTCGATATTGCTTCAGCGATGCGGTCGGTGCCGCTTTTGTGCTCGACGGAGGTCAGAACGCATTCGGCTCCGAACGAATCGGCGGCGGCGATAACCCTCTCATCGTCGGCCGCTATTATTACCCTGTCAGGCAACCCGGCCAGGCAGGCCCGCTCATAGGTGTGCTGGATAAGAAATTTGCCCGTATCTTTGGCGAGAACTTTACCGGCGAATCTGGTAGAACCATAACGAGCAGGTATTACAGCTAAAACTTTCACACTTGCCCTTCCCGGCAGCAGAATTTTATCAAAAAATCACTGCCGAAGCATACTAAGCTAAACAGAATCCTTTGTCAACAGGCCCCGTCAGAAATTTTCCCTTTTTGCAAAATATTATTCGTTATAGAATTTGGGTTCCCGCAAGGCGGGGTCCCTACCAACGGGGCCGACCTTTTCTTGATTATTTTGGAAATGGCGACTTGTAATCCCCAAACGAGCGGATATACTTTATTGACCATTGATTTCGGTAATTTACTGTAAAAAATGCAACATTAATCAATGGTCGGTCTTGTAGTAGTTCTATGGACTCCGCCGTAAGGCGTCCCCAAGCGGACAAGCGGACTTACGGAGAGCTGCGGCCTCTCGTACGAGACGGGCCAAAGATACCGGAGCTGTCAAAATGAAAATTCGGGGAGTGAGAATTATGAAAAAGGCCTTAGGACCAATTGTGCTGGCCGCTATAGCGGTTGTTTTTATTGCGACCGGTTGTGAGCGGAAAGGAAGAAGCAAGGACAGGTATCGTATTGCGGTTATTCCCAAGGGGACGACGCACATTTTCTGGAAGTCGATCCACGCCGGGGCGGTCAAGGCCGAGCAGGAGCTGAAAGACCTGGGCGTGGAAGTCATATGGATAGGGCCGCTCAAGGAGGATGACCGGGAGTCGCAAATCAAAGTGGTGGAGAATTTCGTCAGGCGCGGCGTATCGGGAATAGTGTTAGCACCATTGGACGATACGGCACTGTGTATGCCGGTCAGAGACGCCGTAAACAACCGCATCCCGGTGGTTATCATCGACAGCGGGCTCAAGGGCGAAGATTACGTCAGCTTCGTCGCTACGGACAACTATATCGGCGGCAGAAAGGGCGGCGAACACCTGGCCAAAATTTTGGGCGGCAAAGGCAAGGTGATTATGCTTCGCTACCAGGAGGGTTCAGCAAGCACGATGAAGCGGGAAAAAGGATTCCTGGACGTGTTAGAAAAATACCCGGAAATCGAGGTGGTCAGTTCGAACCAGTACGGCGGAGCAACCAC
>DAOVNI010000167.1 GCA_030630315.1 Phycisphaerae bacterium
ACCTTGCGGCTCTGGGTGCGCTGCCTGTTTGCCTGGGGGTCATCGGAGATGACCAGAACGGTAAAATTCTCAGGGAAAAGCTGATAAAAGCCGGGGCTGATGTCACTGGTCTTCATACCGTAACGGGTCGGCCCACCATCAGCAAACAAAGACTCATCGGCTTAGCACAGCATCGCCATCGGCAGCAATTGTTCAGAATAGACGAAGAATCGACAGAGCCGCTATCTGATGAGCAATGTGAAAAGATTTTGCAAACCTACAAAGACAAATTGGAACAAGCTGATATCGTTTGCCTGCAGGATTATGACAAAGGTTTGCTTGGTTCATCGTTCTGCAAGCAAATGATACAGTTAGCAGCGCAAGCGAACAAAAAGGTCCTTGTTGACCCTTTGCTTGCCGGCGACTATACAAAATATGCCGGCGCCACCCTCATCACGCCAAACCGCAGAGAAACTTCAGCGGTGGTTGGTTTCGATATAAAAACCGCAGAAGACAGCGCCAGGGCGGCAGAAGAGCTTGCCAAGAAGTTAAAGCTGCAAGCTGTGGTAATTACACTTGATAAGGAAGGCGCATATCTTAAAACAGAAAAGGAAAGTGAAATCATACCCACCAGACCCCGCAGCGTTTATGACGTTACCGGTGCCGGCGATATGGTTCTGGCGACGCTTGCGATAGCCCTGGCCGCTGATTGTGATTATAAAACTGCTGTACAGTTGTCCAACATAGCCGGCGGGATTGAGGTGGAAAAATTCGGCGCCGCAACGGTAACTATTGAGGAAATTATCAATGAAATCGTCGGTCAAAATCGGGGCAAAAGCGGTAAGGTGCGCTCAATTGATTCTCTGGTTGAAGAACTTACCTGGCATCGCAGGCAGAAAGAGACTATAGTCTTTACCAACGGCTGTTTTGATGTGGTACATAGAGGGCACATCGAGTTTCTGAAATTCTGCAAATTGCAAGGAGACATAGTCCTTGTCGGACTAAACAGTGACAGCTCGGTAAGAACCATAAAAGGGCCCGACCGGCCGATTAACAACCAGTACGACAGGGCTGCCGTCCTTGCTGCATTGGAAACAGTCAATTACGTTACGGTCTTCAATGAGCCGGACCCGCTCAACTTAATCAAGAAAGTAAAGCCCGACGTGTTAGTAAAGGGTCAGGACTGGGCAGAGAAAGGTGTCGTCGGCCGGGAGTTCGTTGAATCTTATGGCGGCAAGGTTGTTCTTGCCCCGCTTGTTGAAGGCAAAAGCTCAACCGCAACAATCGAAAAGATGAGGTCATTGGAAACAAAATCCTGATGAATGAGAGCATAAAGAAACAGATTATAGAAGCGATAGAAACGCACAAGAAGATGATTGCCGAATTCCAGATAAGTGGCGTTGAAACGCTCGCCACTGCTGCTGAGGCGATAATAAAGTCACTAAAGCAAAACGGCAGGATTTATCTCTGTGGCAACGGAGGCTCGGCAGCAGATGCTCAACACATAGCCGGCGAGCTTGTCGGCAGATTCGAGCGCGAACGCAGGCCACTGCCGGCAGTCGCCCTGACAACCGATACATCCGTGATAACGTCGATTTCCAACGACTACGGTTATGAAAATGTATTTGCCAGGCAGGTTGAAGCACTGGTTAGAGAAGATGATATCCTGTGGGTCTTTTCGACCAGCGGCACCTCGGCAAATGTCATTGCGGCTGCCGAATTGGCAAAGCAAAAAGGCGCTTGTGTACTGGCCTTTACGGGCAAGCCCGGTAGTAAACTGGAGCAGATTGCTGATATTTGTTTCTGTGCCAATGACAAATCAACGGCGCGCAGTCAGGAGATTCACCACCTTGCTTACCATATAATCTGTGAGTTGGTAGAACAGAGTTTTTGTGGATAGTTAAACCAAAAGTGAATTTAAATGAATATGCCTAATAAAGCAATATTCTTAGACCGTGATGACACTTTAATTGAAGACCCCGGCTATATCAATGACCCTGACCAGGTAAAACTGCTTGATGGTGTTGCTGAGGCACTTATCGAGCTAAAGAATATGGGGTACAAGCTAATTGTTGTCTCTAATCAGTCGGCTGTTGCACGCGGAATCGTTACCGAGAAAGTTCTTGGTGAAATTCATAACCGCTTAAAACAACTGCTGGCCGAAAAGGGGGCATTTTTAGACCGGATTTATTACTGCCCTTATCATCCCGATGGTGCTATCCCGAAATACCGTAAAGAAAGTGACTGGAGAAAGCCGAATCCCGGAATGCTGCTGGCCGCCGCCGATGAGATGAACATCGACCTTAGCCAATCCTGGAGTATTGACAATAGCGCCCGTGACGTTGAGGCCGGTTTGCGAGCCGGCTGCAAAACTATATTAATAAATCGCTCTTCAGATTACAAACAGCCCGACCCCTGCTTGCTGCTGGCAGGGACAAATCCACACTACAAGAGTGTAAATATAAAGGAGGCGGTAAATATCATAAAAAAATATCACCGTTCGTTCGGCAAACCTGCAGAACAAATTCAGTCGGCCCCCACAGGTCAAACTCAACCGCCCCTGCAAGCCGTGAAAGAACCACACAGCTCAGAGCTTACGGAGCCGGAACCGGCCCCTCCGGAGCAAAATGTTGCTGATAAGAGAACCGAGCAGTTGCTCAGCAGCATCCTCGAACAACTAAAAAGCGTGCAGCGGGCCAATATGTTCGGTGAATTTTCAATAATGAGACTGATGGCCGGGATTATGCAAATTATTGTTCTGTTTTGCCTGTTGGTAACCATATGGTTCCTGATGAGCCCAACCAGGCAGGACAATTTGGTTTTAATTGCCCTTGGGTTTGCTATGCTTTTTCAGATGATGTCACTAACCTTCTACATAATGCAGGGACGAAGATAGTGATGCGCGAAATGTGAAGCATATCTCGTGAAGCGTGAAGCGAGATGCGAGATGCAAGATACGAGATGCAAGATACGAGATGCGAGATTTTAGTCTGGCTTCCTTCTCCTATGGGAGATGCTGTTCTTTGCACACCGGCCTTGCGGGCCATTCGCCAACATTTCAAATCCTGCAAAATTTCGTTTTTTGCCAAGCCCGCGGTTCGTGAGGTTTTATCGCCAGGCAGCTTTAACGACAGCTGGCTGGAGCAACAGGACAAGAATCCGTTTGCAATTGCAAAAAAACTCAAAGAACATAAGTTCACACACGCAATCCTTTTCAAGAATTCTTTTGCTTCCGGCCTGGCGGCTTCCTTAGCAAGGATACCATCGCGTATTGGCTATGCCCGCGAGGGACGTGGCTTTTTGCTCACCGACAAACTCTATCCACCGAAACTACCTGACGGTAAATTAAAACCCCTTTCTATGATTGACTACTATCTTGCGATTGCCTCCTGGCTCGGTGCCGACACAGTCGATAGAAGCCTCGAACTGCTCATCGACCCACAAAAGGGTGAGAGCCTGCGGGCCAAACTGCCGGAAATCGTCAACTGCGAAGGCCCGATTGTTGTTATTGTCCCGGGCGGAGCATTTGGGCCAAGCAAGTGCTGGCTCAGCGAAAGGTTTGCTCAAACAGCGGATTGGGTGATAACTAACTACAACGCAACAGTTGTTGTTTCCGTTGCATCCAACCACGTTGAGAGGCAAATCGCCGGAGAAATTTGCAATTCAAGCAATCTGTCATTGCGAGCACAGCGAAGCAATCTCAAACATAAACTTATTAACCTGGCAGAAAGCCCCATAACTCTTGGCGAATTAAAATCACTTTTTTCAATTGCTGATTTAGTAATAAGCAACGACACAGGCCCACGGCATATAGCCATAGCTCTGGGCCGTAAAATTATCAGTTTGTTTGGGCCAAATAACCCTGCCTGGACCGATACCGGCTGCGAAGATGAAATCCAACTAATCGGTGACGTCTCTTGTGCGCCCTGCAGCAAACCGATATGTGAGAAAAAAGAACATTTGTGTATGCAGGCAATCACCGTAGAGATGGTTTGTGACGCCGCAAAAAAATTACTCGAAAAAAATCACCGGATAAGCAACGGCTATGAGTAAACAAAAATTTGTAAAAATTTCAAAATCGTTCTTCATCGACCCCGATTATAAAGCGGCATTTAGTAAATTAGGTTTAACTACAATCGATGCCGTCTTTTCTTTTAATGCCGGCAGAAATTTAGCTAAAAACAATCTTGCGAGGTACCGCACGCGCCTGCAGTTTGAAATAAATTCGCCGGCAGTTACAGTGTTTTTGAAACGCTATGACTCACCGCCAATCTTAGTCCAGCTTGGAAACTGGCTCTCGGCTCGTCGCCGCATAAGCTGCGGCTTCTTCGATTTCGAACCGGCAAATAAACTGGCGGCAGCGGGAATAAATAACCCGAAAATTATTTCTTACGGTGAGCAATGGGGCGTCTTTTTTGAGAAAAGAAGCTTTATCATCACTGAAAAAATTCCTGATGCCGAATCCCTGGAACGAAAATTGCCCGATTGCTTCGACGCCCCTAATACAACTGAAAATTTGAAACTGCGAAGAAATTTTATCGCTCAATTAGCGAGCTTTGTAAAAAAAATCCACGAGACAAACTATTGTCATCGAGACCTCTACC
>DAOVNI010000154.1 GCA_030630315.1 Phycisphaerae bacterium
CAGATTAGAAAAAGCAAGAAAATACCTGGTTTTTTGAGTAGTGGGTTTTTGTGGTTTTGGGTTGGACCTGCCGTTGAATTAAGGCAGACAATCGTTAAGATGGTGCGGTGAGGAAACGGCAGACTGCATATCTGAAAGGCGATGAACCGATATGTTTTGGAAAATTAGAGAATATCCGAAATAGGATTTGTGTGAATTGTTAATGTGCGATTAGAATACAAGCGATGCTGAAGAGGAGTTTTTTTGACGCAGATTTCGCAGATTGCGCTGAAAGATAAAAAGTTATCGAATATCTGCGTTAATCAGCGTAATCAGCGTCTAAAGTTAGCCGAAGCGTATTTGACAAAATACCTTTAGGAAAATCTATATGGGTAATCTTTTGCTTTTTAACTCGGAATTTTATACCTGGTTCCTTCTGCCGTTTCTAATCTTTATGGCAAGGGTCATTGATGTCAGCATGGGAACGGTCCGGGTCATATTTGTTTCGAGAGGGCTGAAATATCTGGCCCCTGTTGTTGGTTTTTTTGAGGTGCTGATATGGCTTCTCGCTATCGGTCAGATTATGAAGAACCTTTCCAATCCTGCGTGTTATATTGCCTACGCGGGCGGCTTTGCAATAGGTAACTATGTGGGGATTTGCATAGCAGGGAAATTATCCTTAGGGGTGGTGCTTATACGAGTTGTGACCGAGAAAGATGCATTGCCATTAATAGAGCATCTGAAATCTGAGAAATATGGAGTTACCAGTGTTGATGGATATGGGACTCTGGGAAAGATAAAAATCATTTTCACAATCGTGCCCCGGCGAGAGGTTAAAGAAGTGGTCCAATTTGTGAAAAGATTCAATCCGAACGCATTCTACACTATAGAGGAAGTGAGCTTTGTTGAAAAGGGGATATTTCCTGTTAGAAAAAGCTGGCGAGGTTTGCATCTGCTAAGTCTGTTCAGGCCGTTTCGAAAAGGCAAATAGCCCTCCGTTTCTCTTGTAGTAGGTCGTTTGGTCAATAAGAAAAAGCTACAATACACTATAAGTAACTGTGTTCGGTATTGTCCGATTTTGATTTTCCATATTTTCGTGCGGGAGATAACTGATGAAGATGATTGATTTGCGCAGTGACACCGTTACCTTGCCGACGCCGGCGATGCGAGAGGCGGTGTATCACGCCGAACTGGGCGATGACGTGTTCGGTGAGGACCCCACGGTAAACCGCTTTGAGAAAATGGCGGCTGAACGGATGGGAAAGGAAGCGGGTCTGCTGGTGGTCAGTGGGACGATGGCTAACCTGGTGTGCATTCTTACTCATTGCGCCCGCGGAGAAGAAGTAATCTTAGGCGATAGGTCGCATACGTTTCTTTATGAGGCGGGGGGGATGTCGGCGTTGGGCGGGATACACCCGCATATCATCAGCAATCAGCCAGACGGCACGATGCGGCTGGAGGACATTGAAGCAGCCATTCGCGGCAGTAACGTGCACTTTCCGCGTACTCGGCTGATTTGCCTGGAGAACAGTCATAACCGCTGCAGCGGCTCGGCTCTGACGCCTGAATACATCGACTCAGTGGCGGCGCTGGCTGAAAGCCACGGGATTTCGGTACACCTCGATGGCGCCCGGATATTCAACGCCGCCGTGGCTTTGGGGATAAACGTAAAGGAGCTGACTCGTAGTGTCGATTCACTGAGCTTTTGCCTGTCGAAGGGGCTTTCGGCGCCGGTGGGTTCGGTGGTCTGTGGTTCCGGCGAGTTTGTCGCCGAGGCGCGGCGAACGCGTAAGGTGTTGGGCGGCGGGATGCGCCAGGCGGGTGTCATCGCAGCGGCGGGTATTACAGCTCTGGAACAAATGGTGGATAGATTGGCGGAGGACCATATAAATGCTCGCCGTCTGGCTGAAGGAATCGCCCGCATCCCTGGATTGTCGATTGACCCGGCGGGGACGCAGACGAATCTCGTTTATTTCGAGCTTGTCAGCGACCGGTTGACGGCGGAGGAGCTGGTAACGGAACTTGGTAAGAAAGGAATCCGGCTATTATGTACAGGGCCATCCCGCCTTCGGATGGTAACTCATTATGGCATCGGCTCCGAGGACATTGATGCGACCTTGGCGGCGATGGGTGAGGTAATGGGGGAGTCGTAGTTGGGATTGGTGGGCTGAAGCCCACCTTACAATCTATCGTGGTTATTTGACGCTATTGTTTTGCAGGTCTAATGTCTTAAGGAGAAAAGCATAAATGTCGGCCTGTTCGTCGATGACTTTTGATATTGGTTTGCCCCCGCCGTGTCCGGCTTTGGTTTCGACGCGAAGCAGAATGAGATTTTTGCCGGCGTTCTTGCTTTCGCCTGCCCCCGCGTCTCCCGACGCGAGTCGGGGTGGCGGGCAAGAAATCACGGGGGCTTTTGCCTGAAGGGTGGCGACGAATTTTTTGGCGTGAGCGGGGACGACACGGTCGTCAGTATCGGCTGAGGTAACGAGAATAGGTGGATATTCAACGCCTGTCTTTATATTGTGGAGGGGAGAATAAGCGTATAAAACCTCGAACTGCTGCGGGCCGGCTTCGGCGTTGCCATATTCCGGTATCCAATAGCGGCCGACGGTGAACTTGTGGTACCTCAGCATATCGGTAACGGGGACCTGGCAGACGACGGCACCAAAGAGACGGGGCCGCTGGAGCATGCAGGCGGCGACGAGCAGACCGCCATTGCTTCCGCCTCTTATGGCGAGCTTGTTCGGATTAGTATATTTGTTTTCGATGAGCCATTCGGCGGCGGCGATGAAGTCGTCAAAGACGTTTTGCTTTTTGTCGAGCATCCCTGCCTGGTGCCATTCTTCGCCGTACTCTCCACCTCCTCGCAAGTTTGCGACGGCATATACGCCGCCCATCTCGAGCCAGGTCAGGGTGTAGACGGAAAAGGAGGGTTTGAGGCTGATGTTATATCCGCCATAGCCGTAAAGCAGAGTTGGGTTGCCGGCGTCGAGCTTTAGACCTTTCTTGTGGGTGATGAACATAGGGACACGGGTGCCATCTCTGGAATGATAGAATACCTGTTTGGTTTCATAGTGTGAAGGGTCGAAGTCTATTTTAGGTTTGTGAACGACTGTCAATCGCTGGGTGAGAAAATCATAGCGATAGCTTGTGGCGGGAAAGAGAAAAGAAGTAATAGAGAAGAACATTTCGGTGTCGTCTTGCTTTCCGGAGAGGCCGCCGACTGTGCCGAGGGTCGGCAGGGGGATTTTGCGGACAAGAGTTCCGTCGAGATTATAGATTTTTAGCTGATGGCGCACATCGTGCAGATATGCGACTACAAAGTGGTTGTTAATCAGAACTACGTTGTCGATTACATCATCGGTCTGAGGCAGGATTGTGCGCCAATTGCTGCGCGAGGGATTATTGATGTCGATGGCGATGATGCGTCCGCGGGGCGCATCCAGGTCGGTATTGAAATAAAAGACCGAGCCGGCATTGCCAATGAAGTCGTAACGGGCGTCGGCATCGTCGAGCAATCTGATAAATGGTGCGGTGCTTTCGACAGGGCGGTAATAAACGCGATTCTTAGGGTCAGTACCGTGATATACGTGCAGGATTAGGAAATTGCCGTCTTCGGTTATGAGGGGGTAGAAATCTAATTCCTTGTTGTCGAGGCGTTCGTAGATGAGCCGGTCCTGCGATTGGGCTGTGCCGAGCTGGTGCCAGTAAACACGATTGTAGTTGGTTTGGTCTTCGGGGGGGACGGTGTTTGGGTCGGGGAAGCGATTGTAAAAAAAGCCGGTGCCGTCGTGCTTCCATGCGATACTCGTGAACCGGCACCATTTAAGAGTCTCGGGGGAATCCTTTTGGGTATCAATGTTGCGGATTTTGACTTCCCGGCGGTCGCTTCCGCTGCGGGAAAGGCCGTAGGCAAGCAGGTTGCCGTCGTTGCTTACGGCCGTAGTGGTTACGGCGACGGTGCCGTCAGCGCTGAGTAAGTTCGGGTTGATGACGACACGCGGTTTGCCTTCGAGCGTTTTTTGCGTGTAGAGGACAGATTGATTTTGCAGGCCGTCATTTTTCCAGAAGAAGTATCTGTCGCCTTCCTTGTACGGAGCGGAATACCTGGGGTAATTCAACAGATGGGTCAGGCGGGCCTTGATTTTCTCTCTGGCGGTAACGCCGGTGAGGAAGTCGGAGGTCAACTTGTTCTGCTGCGCCACCCACGCCTGCGTTTCGGGTGCGTCGGCATCTTCGAGCCAACGGTAGGGGTCGGGAACTTTGACGCCGTGATAAACGTCGGCTGTGGAATCCTTTCGCGCCGGCGGATAAGTCAATTTGGCGGGCCGGGTTTCGGTCGGGAGTAGTCTCTGGCATCCGCAGCATAATGCGGCGGAAACGGTCATAGTAACAAGTAAGCGGATGTATAACTTTTTCATAGTTCGATTCAAGTGGTTGGCTATTGTTCAGAATATTTGGGCTGCTAGCTAAAAGCAGGTTACAAGCGAGCTGAAGCATAGCTTGCCGAATCGCGGGCTTACTTTAATTGGGCGGTGCGGAGTTTTCAAGTAAAAATTTTTCCGGTCGTTAACTGTGGATTGTATCTCATATCCAGTGCGAGGATTTGATTTGACGGGGCTGATGGTTTTGAGTATTGTGTGGCCGGCGTCCGGGATTTTGTATTTCAGGAGCCGGTGACGGCCAAGAGAAAGAAACCATCTGTATTTATTGTGAAAAATGAAAGGGGAATGAACTCTAATGGATGATGTTCAAATCTTTACGACGCCGATTCTGGACGGG
>DAOVNI010000058.1 GCA_030630315.1 Phycisphaerae bacterium
TACCAAAGTATGCAAGGGTTAATCTTTCTGGCTTCTCTGGCAATGAGTTTTTTAAGTTTTCTGCAATCTCGTTGCAAAGACATCCGCCAGCGGATAGAAGATAAACTTCGATATTGCCGGGAGCCGAAGAGCTTCTGGTTTTACCGACTGGTTATTGCGTTGCGTGACTCATTGTCTAATCGGGCCAAGATGAGTCTGTCAGCGTGGTGCAGGCCGCCACCCTGAGATGTCCACACATTGGGGGGCATTTACAGTACTTTCAGAGGTAAGAGCATTACGGCGTTAGTGCGCGCCAATTTGATGAAAGAAGTCTCGTCAGTCTCAGTACGGATGGTTTTTATCGATAGATAGGGAATTTTTTAACCTGCCTGAGCAACAATATGCATCAGAATGACACAACTTGCTCAAAAGTCATCGTTTACGGCCAAAGCCCCCTCAAAAATGGGGCATCACGAGGAAGAGTTCTTTTGACAAATGCGGCATTGTCTAATATAATAAGGTTATGATTTCGGAACAGGATAAAGCAATAATAACGGATATTGCCCGACGATATGGTGCCAGGGAAGTTCTGCTTTTGGGTTCAAGCGCTGACCCAAGCAGAGAAGCAAATGATATTGACCTTGCTGTTGAAGGTATTGCGCCCGAGCGGTTCTTTAGCTTCTATGGAGACCTGCTTTTGGGTTTGTCCAAGCCTGTCGACCTGATAGACCCCCCGAATAATACAAAATTCAATAGATTAGTTTATCGGGAAGGAATCCGGGTGTATGGCCGAAAGGGTAACCTCAACTCGCAATAAGCAATAATCAGCCGGTTAGTAATTCGAATTCTTCGCTGCTAAGGGATTGTCTTAGCTTTTGCAGAGCAATAAGTTCGATTTGTCGGACTCTTTCTTTGCTGAGGTCCAGGTCTTCTCCGATTTGCTTCAGGGTCTTTGTCTTCTTTTTAATCGGCGGGCCGACCAGGCCGAAATGATTTAAGATTATATACTGCTCGCGTTCGTTAAGCTCATCCTTGATAACCTGCACGAGACTTCGGCGTGCACGTTCGATAGCTGCAAAATCTGCGGCTTCCGTGGTTCTTAAATAACGCTGGATGTTTGCCAATGAACCTACTTTTTTCCTGGTAAGCTCTGTACTTTTACCGGACACCTTCGCATATTCTTTGGCTATGTTCAATGAGGCATGCTTGCTGAATCGAATGCCCCTTGTATAATCGAATTCTTCGACCGCTTTGGTCAATGCGAAATTACCCTTGCTTACCAATTCGAGAAAATTAGGCCCACTGGTAGCGTGTTTGCCTGCAATGCTGACGACAAGTCGCAGATTTGCCTCGATTATCATTTTTTTTATTTTCTCGGCTTCGGCCAGGTAATTTTCTATCTCGTTTAGCCGAGCACCCGAGACACGAGCGGGTTTGATGCCCTCTCTGGTTATGCAAGCGAGGTATTTGAGGTAATTATATCTGCGGAACAGCTCGACTTCACGTTCACGATTCAGGACAGGGGTTTCCTTTAATTTCTGCAAGTATTCTGGCAGGAGATGCTCGCCGACTAATTCGAATGGTTCAAACTTTTTAGCAGAGACGGGCTTGTCCATCTTCATTGGTTTTGCGAGGATTTTTTCTCCGGCGCCTTCCTGGAGAAATTCGTCGCTGGCGATGAATTCAATTTTTCTAACCAGAAGTGCTTTTGCCCTTCGTCGATTTATAATGCGATATATCGAGCTTTTACTGCGCTTGAAGCGCCTCATCAACTCTCTGACGCCGGTGCCTTGTTTGAAGAGTTTGTAGAGTTCGGCGGCCTGGGCCGGGCTGATTACGCCGGGTGGCTCCTTAAAAATGGGCTTATCGGGGTTGGCCTTTTCGTAGCCAGCGATTGTGTACCTGACGGTTTCGTGGACCTTGCCGATTTGAGATGCTATCCGGTTTATAATCTGGTAGCGGCTCATTGTCGTTTTGGCCGTAAGCGCCCCGGCCTGTCTTATAATCAGTTGTTTTTGTTTGTTTGTCAGTCGCGTAAAGATTTTTGCTTTCGCAATGAGGTCTGGATTTGCCTTGATGAATTTATCGACGGCCGATTGTGAGAATCCGAAACGTTTTTTGCCGTCGTCAAAGATAAATTTTCGTGCAATCAGGCCACGTTTTCGCCAGCGATGAATTGTTTTTGTTGAAACGCCGAGGGCCTCTGCAAGCTCGTTAATATTATAAACTTTTTCGTTTTGCTCAGTGACGGGGCGAGCAAGCCGGCCGCTTAGCCTGGAGATGAAAATCCGCAGGTCCTCGGCAAGCTCATCTCCTTTTATGAGCTGCCGCTCGGCTGCGCCCTTAGGGTGAACCCCGCCCCTCGGAGGGGCGGGGTGAAAACCCGTGATACGAAAGCACACGAACTCAAAGGGATATTCCTTGTCCCTGTCGATAATCGCAAAGAGTTTTTCAACGGCGTCGAGCTGTTTTCGGCGCTGCTTCCGGGGCGTAAATCGAAGCTGCACCAACAATTGCGCTAAATCTTGATTCTTTATCTTTCGCATAGTTAAATAGCCACAAAGACACGAAGGCACAAAGAAAGTTAAAAGTTAAAAAACAAATATAACCAGGATTGGTGTCTTTGCGCCTTGGTGGCAGAACTTCTTGAATTTTGATTTGTCATTTTGCATTTTGCTTTTTAATTTTTGATTTTCCCTTATGACCAGGTGTCCATTTTACCAGATTAGGCGAAAAAAAACAGCGTTTTTCAACAAAAAGAAGAGTTTTTGCTTGCTTTTTCCTCTGTTTTGTGTTTATTATAAGACATTAGCAGCCGGGCTGCGATTTAGAGGTTACAGAGAGGATGCTTGCAGAGGATTTTTAAATAATACCAGCTTGACACTGTTCTGTTGTTCTTTTGAAATTATGGTCAGAGGTTAAATTATGAAAAAAGTTTTAGAGAAAAAAGTTTATCAATATACTGCTATTTTTGAGCCTGACATAGAAGTAGGAGGCTACACCGTTACCATTCCTTCTTTACCTGGTTGTATCTCTGAAGGAGACAGCTTTGAGCAAGCTCTAAAAAATATCAAAGAAGCAGCCAGTTTATACTTAGAGGTGATGCGAACAAAGAAAGAGGAAATATTAAGAGAGGAAAAGGGAGTGATCATAGCCTCTGTTCAAGTAAAGGCTTAGTCCCATTATGCGTAAACTACCTGCCTTAAAACCAAGAGAAGTAGCTAAAGCTTTGGGAAAGGCGGGTTTTTCTTTTGTTCGCCAGAAAGGAAGCCATCGGATTTATCTAAAAGAAAATATCGCAGTAACAATCCCCTGGCATAATAGAGATCTAAAAAAAGGGACATTGAGGCATATAATCAAACAAGCGGGTTTATCGACAAAAGAATTTTTGAAGCTGCACAAGGATTAAAATAAAAAATTTTTGTAGGATAAGTCAAGCAAAGACAAGAAGTTACAAAAACCGTATTGACAGCACGCCATCTTACCAAATTGAGCGCAGAAAAGCAATACCGTCAGGCTTGGTGTCTTTGCGCCTTGGTGGCAGAACTTTTTGAATTTTTATTTGTCATTTTGCATTTTGCTTTTTAATTTTTGATTTTTCCCTTATTACCAGGTGTCCATTTTAACAGATTAAGCGCAAAAAAAACAGCGTTTTTCAACGCTATTTTGAGTTTTGCTGCAAGATATAAAAATATCTAACAAAACTCTGTATATCACCTAAAATGATGAGATTCTTCGCTTTCGACTTCGCTCAACTCAGGCGTCGCCGTGCCGGCGACGGCTAAACGAGAAAACCCCATGTAAAACATGGGGCTGAATATTTTTGAGAGGTTTTCAGGCGATGAGGGTTTTGGCCATATCGACGGCTGAAGCGGCATCGGGAGCATAACCGTCGGCACCAATCCTGTCGGCATAACCCTGGGTTACCGGTGCGCCGCCTATCATAACCCTGGCTGAAACGCCGGCCTCCTTCAGTGCCTTTACGGTTTTCTCTATACCGGGCATTGTTGTAGTCAAAAGCGCACTCATACCAATCAACTGAATGCCGGTGCTGCCGGCCTGCTCGACAAACTTTTCAGGCCCGACATCGACACCGAGGTCAATAACTTCAAAGCCCGCTCCTTTTAGCATCATTGCCACTAAATTTTTACCAATATCGTGCAAATCACCCTGCACGGTCCCTATCAGGAACTTTCCGACCGGCTTGACACCGGCCTTAGCAAGTTCCGGCTCAAGGATTTCCATCGCCATTTTCATTGCGCGGGCGGCGATAAGCACCTCAGGTATGTAAATCTCATTTTTTTTGAAGCGGCCCCCAACAACGTCCATACCTGCAATTAAACCCTCTTCGAGAACACTTTTAGCCGCTGTTCCCTCATCAAGGGCTGCTCTGGTAATTTCCACCGCAGCATTCTGGTCACCTTTAATAATTGTGTCAGCTAATGCTTTCAAATCTGCCATTTCCATTCACCTCAACCCCGTTAGAGACTTTTTCCTTCGGGTCTCTAACGGGGTCAACAAAATTATGTTGACCTGCTTACATTTAACTTTTTGACGATTAAAACCGCAATTAGACATTATTCCACAATCCAGAACAAGCGCTAAATAAAACTTTTTTACCGCAAAAGCAATTTTTGACGGAATAACAGCACAAAAGTAGATTTATCTCGTTTGACATATGCCAGATAGTGATATATATTGCCCATTTTATTATCTCGGTACTTATTTGTTCTGCATAAGTAGTCTGGATGATAGGATAACTGTCGTTTTAAGTTTTTAGTGTTGATTTTGGGTTAATTCAAAACTAAATACGAGATACGAAATATGAGTAACTACATAGTTCTGGTAAAACAGGTCCCCGACGTAACGCAAATCACCGACAATGCGTTCGACCTCGAAACCGGCACGCTCATCCGCAGCCGGCTGGCAAGCGTAATCAACGAGCTGGACTCACAGGCACTGGCTTTTGCAAATCAGATGAGGCGGGACAGCGGTGACAAGAACGGCAAAATCATTGCCTTAACTATGGGACCGCCGATGGCCGAAGAGGTCCTGCGATACGGGCTAAGCCGATGTGCCGATACGGTTGTGCTGCTGACCGACAGAACTCTGGCCGGAGCGGATACCGTGGCAACGGCAAATCCCTTAGCATTTGCCGTCAGGAAAATAGTCAGAGAAATTCTTAAAGAAGACGGCGATTATTATGTGGTTTGCGGGATGCAGTCGGTGGACGGCGACACGGCCCAGGTGCCGCCGCAAATTGCTGAAGAGCTGGGTCTGCCCTGCATAGCTTATGTCACCAGGGCCGAATTCAAGAACAAGCGGTTCGAATTCACGCGCATTATCAGCGGCGGCAGCCAGGTGGTTGCCGCCAGGAAGCTGCCGGCGGTAATAACCGTTGCCAAATATGAATACCCTGTGTTTGCAACATTTGCAGCAACGCGACAGGCGAGCAGGATGGAAATTATTCGCTGGGGCAGCGATGACATTAAAGCCACGCACATTGGTGTTACCGGCTCGAAGACGAGTGTAATACGGGTTTTTCCGCCGGGCAAAACCACCAGAAAATGCGAGCAGGTCGGCGATGCAAAAGCATTAGCCGGGCTGCTTGTTGACCAATTCAAGAGCGGCGGCGCCAAGGCCGATGAGGACGCCGATGCTCAAACAAGTCGCTACATTTTGCCCGGCAAGCGGGCGAGTTTGTTTGACAGAAGCTTCGAGGGGACAAAGAAGGAAAAAGAGGATTTTGAGATTTTAGCCGCCAAGCTCAGGGAGCTCGGCATTACCGAGATAGGTGAGATTGATGATGCGAATAAGGAAAAGATTCTTGCTGCGGCAGGTGAGCATTTCCATAAGAAGGCATTGGAGGATATGATAAACGGTTTGCAGTTGACCGAACCGAGCTATGAGGGCGAGGTCTGGGTCGTCGCCGAGCACAGCGATGGTGCGGTACATCCGGCGACGTTCGAGCTTATCGGCAAGGCACGTGCGCTTGCAGATTCTCTGGAAACCAAAGTAGGTGTCGCAGTAGCCGGCTACGAGGCCGAGCCAATGGCAAAAGAATTAATCGCCGCCGGCGCAGACAACATCTACATCATCAATGATAAACTGCTCAGCGTATTTGACCCGGCTGCGCATCGCAAAGCCATTGCCGATGCAATAAGCACGTACTGGCCACAAATCGTTCTCTATGCCGCAACTCCACAAGGCAGAATGCTGGCGCCGATGGTCTCATACAGAGTCGGCTGCGGACTGACTGCCGACTGCACCGGACTGGATATCAAGGACAGTTCACGAAAAAGCCTGATAGGGATTCTGCTGCAGACCCGTCCGGCACTGGGCGGCAACGTTATGGCTACTATCTGCACGAAAAATTCAGAGGCCCAGATGGCTACGGCAAGGCCGGGCGTTATGAAGAGACTCCCCGCCGATGAGTCAAGAACGGGCAAAGTCATCAAACACAAGGTCGAGCTTTCCGAAGACGATGTTAGTCTGAAAATTATAAAAACAGAGCTGGGCACTGGTGAGGTGAACTTTGGTGCCGACGTGGTTGTCAGCGGCGGTAAGGGTATGCAGAACCGGGACAGCTACGAACGGCTGGTAGGTTCACTTTGTGATGGCTTACGTAAAAAGTTGGGTACGGAGGTCGAAAGAGGCGCTTCGCGTGCAGCGGTGGAGCAGGGCTTTATCGAACGCGTGCACCAGGTCGGCCAAACCGGTACTTCCATCGGGCCGAAAATTTACATTGCCCTGGGAATATCCGGTGCGATTCAGCATATGATAGGCATTGCAAACACCGAGACCATTATCGCCGTCAACAGCGACCCAAACGCACCGATATTCAAGCAGTGCGATTATTACATTGTCGGGAATGTTGAAGATACGGTACCGCAGTTGGTTCAGGCGTTGGAGGTGGAATAAAAAGTGCCAAGCAATAAAGACTACAATAAAGTATCGGTTCTGATAGTTGGCGCGGGGCCGGCCGGTCTGGCAAGTGCGATACAGCTCAAAGCCGAAAAGCCAGAGATTGACGTTTGCGTCATAGACAAAGCACCTGAGCTGGGCAATCATAATCTCTCCGGTGCGGTTTTAGAGGTTGAGGCGCTGCATAGACTGCTGGATTCGGCTGCTGCCGGCTGGCAGGACAACGAAGCTGCAAAAGATGTATTAGCCAGGAAGGTTCACGAAGACGACGTGATGTTCTTTCTGGGAAAAAAGCTGGCATTTAACATTTTCTTTGTGATTAAGCTCGCAAAGATTTTTCGGCTCTCTGTCGGGCAAATGATACACAAAGGTGATTATATTGTATCGATAAGCAAGCTGACCAAGTGGCTGGGGCAGATTGCAAGGCAGCTCGGCGTCGAGGTGCTGACCGGTTTTGCCGCTGAAGATATCAATCTCGATGAATCCGCTGATAAGGCAACAGGTGTCAAACTCGTTGACCAGGGTCTTGATAAAGAGGGCAATAAACAGCCGAACTTCGTCGAAGGCGAAATCATAAACGCTGATTTTGTGGTGCTTGCAGAAGGATGCGATGGGCTTTTGACGGAAAATTTTATAGAAAAGGCAAAGCTGCAGAGGCAGTCTCCTCAGCTTTATTCAATAGGCGTAAAAGAGCTTATAAAGGTAAGCAGCGAACAATACAAAAAATTCGGCGACACCCGTGTTGTTCACGCTATGGGCTATCCCTTATGGACCCCGGTCATTGGGCCGGGAATGTTCGGCGGCGGAATTATGTATCCGGCCGGTGACGAGCAAATTGCCGTGGGGATGATAGTCGGTGCCGATTGGAAATACTGCGACTTTAACCCGCAGGACGCCCTGACGAATTTCAAGAACCATCGCTTTGTAAAGAAATTTATAGATGGAGGCACGGTAGTAGAGGCAGGCGCAAAGATGATTCCCGAAGGCGGATATTACGCTATTCCAAGAGATGCAGAAACCGGCAGTATAGGCAAAGGCAACGTGATGATTCTGGGCGACAGCGCCGGGTTTGTAAATATGCTTAAGATTAAGGGGCTGCATAGTGCTATTGATTCGGGCATCCACGCGGCAAA
>DAOVNI010000007.1 GCA_030630315.1 Phycisphaerae bacterium
AAGATAGATTTGAAGTTCGTAGCGCCGAGAAACCTGAACTCCGAGCAGAAGGACTTTTGGGATGCAGCATACGAACCCAAGAACGAGGCTTTCCGTAAGGCAAATCTGAAGGGCAAGGAGCTTGTCCGCTGGAAATATCAGAGATATATCAAGGACTACCTGCGGTGCATCGCGTCGGTTGATGACAATGTCGGGCGGCTCCTGGATTATCTTGACGAGTCGGGGCTGGCCAGGAATACGGTCGTGTTCTACACTTCGGACCAGGGTTTCTACCTGGGCGACCACGGCTGGTTCGACAAGCGATTTATGTACGAGGAATCACTGCGGATGCCGCTTCTGGTGCGGTACCCGAAGGAGATAAAAGCCGGCTCGGTCAACGAGGACATCGTTCTGAACCTGGATTTTGGCCCGACGTTTCTGGACTTTGCCGGTGTTTCCAAGCCGGATGATATGCAGGGCGGGTCTATCCGCCGGGTTCTTCGGGGCAGGACTCCCAGGGATTGGCGCAGGTCGATGTACTACCGCTATTACGAGTATCCGGGCCCGCACAGTGTAAAACGTCACTACGGCGTGCGGACCCGGCGGTATAAGCTGATACACTTCTACCACGACATCGATGAATGGGAGCTGTATGACCTCCGGAAAGACCCGCGTGAAATGAAGAACGTCTATGACGACCCGGCATACACGAAGGTCGTCAAAGAACTAAAGGCGGAGCTGAAGCGGCTGCGCACTAAATTCAAAGACACTGATTGATTCGGAAAGCTGGTTGTTCAAAAGAGATTTGTTTTTGGTAAACAATGTATGATTGGGTAGAATCATCTGGTCAACAGTTTCGTATTTCTGTGAAAGAAAAGAACGTTAATTTATAAGGAGTCAAATTATGGGTAATTTGGTAAATCGAAGAGAGTTTTTGGGGGCGAGCGCAGCGGGCGCGGGGGCATTACTGCTGGGCGGAAAGTTAGGCAGCCGGGCCGTGATGGCCGGCGAGGGTGGAGAATGGCCGCCTAAGATGCCTGTGGTAAAAATCCACCAGGTCTATGTTGGCAGAACAGGGGGGATTTACCTGTCTCGGCCGGCCGAAGAGATAGCCAAGTTTGAGAAATACCTCGCTAAGGTAGAGCGGAAACTCGGCGATGTGAAGTTCGTTGGTGGCGAGCTGGTACCTCCGGCCAAAGTGGACAAGATGGTGGCCAAAGTAAAAGATGCTGACGGTGTGCTGCTGTTCCATCTTTCCGGGCACGGAGGAGGGGCACCGAAGCAAGCGATGAACCGGCTCATCGATGTTGGACTGCAGACGGCGGTCTTCTCGCAGCCCTTCAGCGGGCACGGGTGGATGTATTTTCCTCAGTGGCGCAAGGCCGGTAAGAAGGTCGTTCTGCTGCCGACGAGTGACTGGGGCGAGATTGACCAGATAGCTGCGCTGATGCGTGTGGCGCCGCGGCTTCGTCAAACGCGCATTATCGTTGTGCGCGGGCCCCGTGGAACGGCTGCGGCCTGTTCTGCTGAGCAGGTCAAGAAAAAGTTGGGCGCGGAGTTAGTCCCGGTTACCGTCGAGCAAACCGTACAGGCCCACAAGGCGGTCGATATCAAGGCCGCTGAGGCGGAGGCACAGCGGTACTGGATTAGTAAGGCCAAGGCCATAGTCGAGCCTTCGAGAAAGGAGATAATCAACTCGGCTCGCTTCTACCTGGCGATGAAGAACATGATGATAAAGGAACGGGCACAGGCCACCACGAGCTCGAATTGTATGGGTGGACCGGCTAAAGGATGCCTGACGTACAGCAAGCTCAACGACATTGGACTGGTCGGGGCCTGCGAGGGTGACATGGACTCGACGCTGACAATGCTGATATTCGCCTATGCGTTCGGGATTCCCGGGTTCATCAGCGACCCTGTCTTCGATACGTCCACGAATGCTCTGATACACTTCCACTGCACGTCGGCGACGAAGATGGACGGCCCCGCCGGCAAGCGTCTGCCCTTCACCATCCGCACGCAGAGTGACAGTGAAAGGGGAGTATCGCTGGACGTGGAGAATCGCATCGGGCAGGTAGTTACCTGCGCCAAGTTCATCAACCTCGACACAATGCTAATCTCCACAGGCAAGATATTCAAGATTACCCACGATGAACTCGGCTGCCGGACGCAGTTCTGGACGGAGGTGGCTGATGCTCGCAAGATGTTCCATAACTGGGGCGCCGGCATACTCAAAGGCGGCATAATGACACTGTTGCACCGCGATATCTTCTACGGCGACCACTTAGAGAACATTAAGAAGCTGGGTGTGCTGATGGGATTTAAGGTCGTCGAAGAAGGGTAAACGAAGAGCAGAGTTGACCGACTTATGGAGCCCGTGAAGTAGTTCAGAAAAGAGCTGCCGTGTTGGAGAACCGCAAGAATGCGTGTCCATAGATTTTCGGCCGGCTGAAAGGTCTATACGTAAAATATAGACAAATGAAAATCCTGCTTGTAAATCCGTGAGTTTATTTTTAGAGCAACTTTTATCATAGGAGTAAGGTTATGAGTAATTTAATAAACAGACGACAGTTTTTAGGAACAAGTGCAGCTGGAGCAATTCTGTTAGGTACACAATTAGGCAGTCGAAGCGTAATAGCTGCTGAGGCGGGTGAATGGATTCCAATGCTGCCGACTGTCAAAATCTATAAAGTCTTTGTAGGTGGAAGAGGGGGCTGGCCCACACCCGAGCTCGATGAGCGAGCAGAAATTTCCTGCCTGGAGCGACATTTGGCTGATACCGAGCGTAAGCTCGGCGACGTTAAGTTCGTTGGTAGCAGTGAGTGGATAAAAACTCCGGAAGAGGCTGCTAAGGTTGCTGCCAAATTCGATAAGGCCGATGGCGTTTTGGTATTCAACAGCGGATGTGTCCTCGAACACATACTGGCGCCGATATTTGAAGCGGGCCGGCCTACGGTCGTTTTTTCCCAGCCTTACAGTGGTCATGACTGGAGCAAGATTTGTAAGATGCCTAAGGCCGGTAAGAAGGTGGTCCTTTTGGCCACGAGTGATTTCAGCAAAATTACTGAGTTGGCTTCTGTAATGACGGTAGCGCCACGTCTGCGTCAAACACGCATTATCCATATCGGCAGACAATGGGGAGTTACCCTTTCACCCGAACTGAAAAGTAAGCTGGGTGTAGATGTAGTTGGCATTGAAATGGACAGGTTTCGACAGGTTTATCAGGCAGTGGATGCAAAGTCCGTCGAGGCCGAATCTCAGCAATGGATTGGACAGGCTAATAAAGTGGTCGAGCCATCCAAAGAGGATATCATCAAGGCATCTCGTGTGTATCTGACGATGAAGAAGATTATCAGCGAGGAAGGGGCACGGGCGATTACGATTAATTGCCTGGGAGGATTTGCACTGGACGACTTAGGTTATCCCTGTCTGGGATTTAGCAAACTCAACGACCAGGGTATTATTGCGGCCTGCGAGGCGGATATGGATTCGACGCTCACGATGTTGATGTTTGGTTACGCGTTTGGGGTACCAGGCTTTATCAGCGACCCGGTATTTGACACAGCAACCGACACGGTCATTCACGCCCACTGTATTTCAGCGACGAAGATGGATGGCCCCGCTGGGCCTCGTTGTCCATACATTATTCGCAGCCATAATGAGAGACGGGTAGGAGCGTGCCTACAGGTAAAGTATCGTATTGGCCAGCCTATTACCTGCGCAAAGCTTGTTAATCTGGACACTATGCTTATCTCTACAGGCAAAATAATCGGCAACCCGGATTTGGACCGTGCCTGCCGTACCAAAATGGCTACCAAAGTTGCCAACGCACGAAAGATGCTCGACAATTGGGGTTGTGGCGTGGTCGAAGGTGGAATGGTCGAACATTTGCACCGCGATATCTTCTACGGCGACCACTTAGAGAACATTAAGAAGCTGGGTGTGCTGATGGGATTTAAGGTCGTTGAAGAAGTCTGAGCGCAGAGCAGAGTTGACCGACTTATGGAGCCCGTGAAGTAGTTCAGAAAAGAACTGCCGTGTTGGAGAACCGCAAGAGTGCGTGTCCATAGATTTTCGGCCGGCTGAAAGGTCTATACGTAAAATATAGACAAATGAAAATCCTGCTTGTAAATCCGCCGATATATGACTTTGCTGCGTATGATTTCTGGCTTAAACCTTATGGTCTGCTGAGCGTCGCAGGGTATCTGCGCGGCAGAGCTGATTTCACTCTCTTCGATTATCTCGACCGATTGGACCCTTTCACAGCTAAGCGAAAGGAGCTTGAATCCGACCGGTGGGGTCGGGGTAGATTTTACTGCGAACAGGTCCCAAGTCCGGCGTGCCTGGAAGCGATTCCGCGATATTTTCGGCGATTCGGTTTGCCTCGCGGGATGTTCATAGATTTTCTGAGGGAACAAGAGCCGTGCGATTTCGTTCTTGTCCAGACGACGATGACATATTGGTACCAGGGCATCCAGGAGGTAATAGAGGATGTTCGCAAAGTCTGGACGAAAGCGAAAATTGTGTTGGGTGGTAACTACGTGACACTTTGCAATAGTCACGCACAAAAATTGGGGGCGGATTTTTTAGTGGGGGGGACAAATCTTGAGCCGCTCTGGGGATATTTGGGCATCAAGCCGGACTTGAAGCAGCCGGCTTTGTGGGAGGCCGTAGAGAGACTAAATGTTGGAGTCCTTAAACTCACCGATGGTTGTCCCTTCAATTGCACCTACTGCTCCGTTCCCAAGGTTTATGGCAAATTCAAAGCGCGACCACTGGAACGCTCTTTAGCCGAGTTAGAATTATTAACGAAACGTGGGGTTGAGAATATTGCGTTCTACGATGACGCTTTGCTGTTCGAGGCGGAAAAAGTCCTGGTACCTTTTTTGAACGAGGTCTTAAAACAGGATGTAAAAGCGAAGTTGCACACACCAAACGGCCTTAATGCCCGTTTTATTACGGGAGAGCCGGCTGAGCTGATGGTGCAGGTGGGCTTTAAGACTTTCTATCTTGGATTTGAGAATTCTTCTTTAGAATGGCAGCGACATACCGGCTCGAAAGTTTTTTCCGATGAGCTTGCACGGGCGGTCGAACACCTCACCTCTGCGGGTGCCGAGCCCACCAGCATTACTGCGTATCAAATTCTCGGCCATCCTCGAACCGATGTTCAGGAGCTGGAAGCCTCGATGCACTTTTCCAATAGCTTAGGTATTCGCGGGATGTTAGCGGATTTCTCGCCGATTCCCGGAACGCCGGATGGCGAACATTGCCGGCAATGGGTGGATATGGATGAGCCATTGTTCCATAACAAGACCGCCTTTCCGATTATCCTGCTTGGCAATGACGAGGTAAACCGGCTGAAAGACCTGCAGCGGAAACTGAATCGCTCCCTGCCCGATATCCAGGCGCATTGATTTTGAAAAGTGAAATTGATATACTTTGTGTTGTTTTGAATTTCAGATTTCAGATTTCAGATTTCAAATTCAAATTTTATTTGATGGAGATGAGTTATGGCTACTTATAAATCTTTTGAAGACCTACCGGTTTGGCAGAGTGCCAGAAAAGTCGCAGTGCAGGTCTACAGAACCACATCTAAGGGAAAATTAAAAGATGACTACGGATTAAAAAGTCAGATTCAGCGATCCGCAGTCTCAGTATCAAGTAATACCAATCCAAGTTAAAAATTGCCGAAAGAATTGCACATAATATCGAATAAGAGAAACTGGATTCCCGCTTTCGCGGGAATGACAAACCCGACATAGGCAATTAATAAGTAAAATTGGTATAATATAGCAGAAGGTTTTGAGAGAGGCTCAAAGCAGGAATCTATCCAGTTCCTATACGTGGCCAAGGGCTCGGCTGGTGAATTACGCTCACAGCTATTTATTGCCAAAGACATCGGTTATATGGACAATAATGATTTCAAAGCTCTTTTAAATTCCGCAACGAATGTGTCAAAACAAATAAGTGGATTTATCGAATACCTGAAAACTACCGAATTTAGGGGCCAAAAATTCAAAATTCAATAATATGAAATGTGAAATCTGTGATTTGAAATTCCTCATTAAGAGCTACGGTTGCCAAATGAATAAGCTTGATACGGCGTTGGTGAGCGCTGCGCTTAAAGATGCTGGTTTCGGCATAACTGACAATGTCAAGGAAGCTGATGTTGTTTTGATAAATACGTGCTCAGTTCGTCAACATGCAGAACAGCGGGTTCTCTCACATCTCGGGCATCTAAAACATATCAAAAAATCCCGACCCGGCTTGGTGGTCGGGGTAATCGGGTGTATGGCACAGCGGCTCGGTGACAAACTGCTCGAACACGAGGCGGTCAATATAGTTTGCGGGCCGGCACAAATACCACAAATAACCAAACTGATAACAGAAACGCTGCGAGAAAAGAAAGAAACCATATCGGTAACGAAAAAGATTCGGCAAAGAAGTTCTGAAAGTCAAACGCAGGCACTTGAAGATTTCGAATCTACTTATGGCATCGAGGACAGGCAAGTATCGCAAGATACGCTTCCGACAGGCGTACCAGGTCAGGCATTTGTTCGGGCGATGCGGGGCTGTAATAATTTCTGCACGTATTGTATTGTCCCTTTCGTGCGTGGGCCGGAAACTTCGCGCGCGCCTGCAGCGATAATCGAGCAGATAAAAAGATTGGCCGGCCAGGGAGTAAAACTGGTTACGCTGCTGGGCCAGAGGGTAAATTCATATAAATACACCGCAGGCGAGAAGAGCTATTGCCTGGCTGATTTGCTTGAGATGGCAAGTGAAATCGATGGAATCGAGTGGCTAAGATTTGTTACCAGTTATCCCTGCGAAGAGTTTTTTAATGATATTCTGCAGGCCATGGCTGATTTGCCGAAGGCGTGTAATTATCTGCACCTACCGGCACAAAGCGGCTCAGATAAAATCCTTCGTGCGATGAATCGGCGTTATACCGCGGGGGAGTATCTGGAGTTGCTGGCCGAGGCCAGAGCCGTTGTGCCGGACATTGCGATTGCGGGCGATTTTATGGTGGGGTTTCCGGGGGAAACGGAGGATGATTTTCAGCGGACTATCGAGCTGGTCAAGAAGGCGAAATACAAGAATTGTTTCATTTTCAAATACTCGCCTCGGCCGGGGACAACCGCTGATAAAAGATTAGAAGACAATGTCCCTGCGGAAGTTAAGAAGAGGCGGAATATAGAGCTGCTTGATGTGCAAAACAAAATAAGTGCTGAACTGAACAGGGAGTTCTTAAATAAGGAGGTAAAGGTTTTAGTTGAAGGGCCAAGTAAAAAACCGCATCTAAATAGAGGTAACGATGAAAACAGTCCGCAATTGGTCGGCCGAACCGCGACAGATTACATTGTGGTCTTTAACGGGCCGGTGTCTTTGGCCGGCGAATTCGTCGAAGCTAAAATAACGCAAACCAGCGCGTTGACGCTCTTCGGTAAACTTACAACCAATACCTAAAGACTGATTTAAGCGCAGAGGACGAGGGAGCTTACCTGTTTAGATTCGCCAGAGCGTTGCGCAATATTTTTGCCATTCGTTCGGTCTGCAGGGCGATGGCCTTTCGGCCGAGCTCGGGACTTGCGAGGGTGCGTGGGTCCCTGCCGCCGACGCCGATGGGCCTCGGTCATTTCAAGGAATGGGGCGCCGGTATTGCCTTAAGGGCCGGGCTGCATCCAATCAAACTGAAATACCGTTACGGCTCGGGTAGAGTCCCCTCCACGCTCAGCGTAAAGTACGAAGGCCCCGGTATAGACAAGCAGTCGATACCTGACCAGGTGTTATATCATTGCGATTGACTATTTACTATTTTCTATTTACTATTGATCCAGATTTCCTATATGAAGCAGTGCAAAAAATCAGAAATCTGATGGCGTAGAGCTTATGGATGTGAATGATGCAAGATGAGCCGATTATGATGATTGATGTTGAAGGCGAAAATGCGAAATATTATTACCACTACGATGCCTTAGGCAGTGTTGTTGCTCTAAGTAATGCTGCCGGCAACGTGGTCGAGAGCTATTCTTACGATGTATTCGGCCAGCCGACAATATATGATGCGGATGGCACCGAAATTTCACAAAGTGAGATTAACAATCCGTATATGTTCACCGGCAGAAGATTTGACACCGAGACCGGCCTGTATTATTATCGCTTCAGATATTATGTGCCGGGAATTGGCCGATTTTTGCAGACCGACCCGATTGACTATTGAATATTGTTCCTGGGGACAGCCAATAGTCAATCGTCAATGGTAAATAGAAAATTATCAAGGTGTCGATTGGAAATGACATCGCGGGAACGTGTTTTAGCGGCATTTGAACACGAGGAGCCCGACCGTGTGCCGTGCTGGTGCGGGGCATCGGTCGAATTCTGGGAAAAAGCCAGGCGCCGGCTGCAGCTCGATGACGAGGGACTGCGTGTGCGGTTCGGCGACGACTTCCGGCGGGTCTTCGCTGAATATGCCGGGCCGGAGTTTCCGCTGTCCGAAGGTGCTACTTCTCGAACGGTATTCGGCGTGGAGCGCCAAGGCCTGGGCTACGGTCAGCCGATGAACCATCCGCTGGCAAGTGCCACCCTCCTGGAGGTGCACGATTATGCCTGGCCCGACCCGGAATGGATGGACGTCTCGAAAATAAGAGCAGAGACCCGGGTGTACAAAGGAGAATACGCCATCCTCGGCGGTGACTGGTCGCCGTTCTGGCACGACGCCATCGACCTGCTCGGTATGGAAAACCTGTATATAAAAATGTATGCCGAGCCGGAACTCGTTGATGCGGTGATGCAGCACTTAGTTGATTTTTACGCTGATGTCAACCGGCGAATATTCGATGCCGGCGCCGATTCGATAGATATATTTTTTATCGGCAACGATTTAGGAAGTCAGACAGGGCCTCTGCTGGGTCCGGCCCTTTTTGCGCGATTTATCCTGCCGCACTTGAAAAGACTAATCGACCTCGGTCATTCTTATGGTTTGAAAGTTCAGCTTCACTGCTGCTGCGGCTTTGCCCCGCTGATTCCGCTGCTGATTGAGGCCGGTCTCGATGGTCTGCACGCCGTCCAGCCGAATTGCCGGGGAATAGACCCGCGGATACTCAAGGCCGAATTCGGCGACAAAATCCTCTTTAACGGCGCCATCGACTCCCACCATGTACTCATCGACGGCACTGCTGAAATCGTTCGTGAAAAGACACGTGAGGTTCTCGATATTATGATGCCCGGCGGCGGCTATGTGGCCGGCGCCAGCCACGACACAATTCTCGAAGAAACCCCCGTTAAAAACGTGCTCGCAATGTTCGACACCATTCGGGAATACGGAAACTATTGATGATTTTCTACTGACTATACCAGATATCAATCGCAATGGAATAGCTCCTCCATATCAGCCCACCATTGGCCTTCGGTGCTGGTTTCGAGCGGCTGCTGGCAGGGCTTACAAACGTCCCACCACTTCTGAGTGGTCGGGTCAGCCGCCATCTTTGCCATATCCGCCTCAAAATCTTCACCTACGTATTCAAAATAACTGAAGAGGTAACCATCTTTGTGATAAATTGAGTAATTACGGATGTTGCACTTTTGAATCATATCCAGCACCTCTGGCCAGATATTACTGTGGTATGCTTTGTACTCCTCTATCTTATCTGGCTTGACCCGAATCACCTGACCATACCTTTGCATAGTGATTGCCTCCTTTTTACTTTAATTTAAACGTCGGGACACATCAATTGTACCCCCCAAACTCGCGAACAGTGTCAAACATAGCGATGACATTTTCAACGGACGTCTCCGGGAGAAGGTAATCATGGCTAGCTGAGGCGATATAACCACCACCAGGTTTCATGATTTTGAGAATCTTGTGTGTCTCAGCCCTCACCAAATCAGGTGTGCCTTCGATGAGCTTCTGTGTATCAATGCAACCAATCAGCACAATCTTATCGCCAAAGTCGGTCTTGAGCCTGGCTGGTTCCATGCCGCGACAGAATGGTTGCAGTGCCTGCAGCCCATCCAGCCCGACCTCGATCATCGCGGGTATAAGGGGAGCGAAACCACCACAGCAGTGCAGCACAACTTTCAAACCGTAGTCGTGGCCCAGGTCAATCAGGCGCTTGAGGTGCGGCAGAATAAACCGCCTGAACAATTCCTCCCCCAACAATGGCCCGTTCCGAGCGCCGAAGTCGTTACCGATAAAAAAGATGTCTATTACGTCTCCGGCTGCGTCGAAAATACGTTGGCTCACACCGGCGTAGTAATCAACAAAGTGCTTCATGAGCGCATCAACAAACTCGGGATCGTCAAACATCTTGTAATAGAGATTTTCCATGGTCAGAAAGTCAATGGCGTCATGCCAGAATGGGGACCAATCGCCGCCGAGAATCGCATACTGCCCGTCGTACTGCAGTGCTTCGGTCCTGATGTGGGAGACATCCATCCACTCAGGATTCGGCCAGGGGTACTCGTGTACCTCCGCGAGCGTGGCGTTGACGAAGGGACGATTCAAAGGCACTCCGTAGCCATAGCCGTGACGTTCCACACCAAAAGGAGTCCGATAGGTCGCACCTGGTTGCAGGTTAAAAAACGGGCCAGCGTGCTCCGGGCCAGCATATTTGGCAAAGACGCGACGGAAATCATCCCCCAGGTGGACAGACAGGCTTTCGTCATCGTCTAGTCCCAAGTGGTGTCTTGCCAGCTCCCGAAATTCGGACGAAGCACCGAGCCAAGCTGGCACACGGTCACCTTCAACATGCTCGAACGCGGCCAAAACCCGCTCTTTAGAATTCATCTGTCTGGACATACTCCTCTCCTTATCATTCACGCCCCAAAGACCCATAGCGACCATACTTGTGTACGGCCTGGGTCATTGTCACAAAGTTCTCCGGCGGAATGCCATCCATGATACTGGTAGAAGAACTAAGCACATAGCCTCCCCCAGGTGCCATCTTGATACAGTATTCTTTCACTTTCTCCTCAATCTCGTCCCCGCTACCATACGCCAAGAGCACCGTGGGAATATTGCCTATCAGCGCCAACTTGCCTACCCATTGCCTCTTGAGTTCAAAAATATCATTGGATTCAGGTTCATTTGGGTGAACTATGTTAATTCCTATGCCATATAGAATTGGCAGAACCTTTTCCATCTTCCCATCGGTGTGCATAAGTACCAGTTTGCCATGTTCTTTAGCGGGAGCAATCAGTCGCTTCATGCGATGGGGAAAGATTTCATTAAACATAGTAGGATTGATCATGAGTCCGTCATTGTGCGCGATGTCGTCGTTGACCATAACAAAAGCCAGATCGTCAGCAAAACGGTCGCACACCGCGCACATCACCTTTTCCTGCCGCTCCAAGAGTATATCCATCAGTTTTTCGATAAAAGGCCGGTCGTCGTAGAACATATATAAAGAATCGGTAACGCCTATCGCCAACATGGCACTGTCGAAGAAAGAGGTGAAATTGGCAACGATACCCACGCCGGTCCCCCGCGCGGTGCGTAGATAGCGTTCTATGTACCTGAGTTGATCGTCCAGCGACGGCGGAGGCTCCAGATTATCCAGGTCGGCCCACGTCTTCACCGAACCCCCAACATAGTGCTCCGTGCCATCGGAGGCGGACTCAAAGAGGTTGTTGGGTCGCCAGTTAAAGTTGCAGAGCACCGCGTCCTGACCCAGCCGTTGGGAAAATTCCACGTCATCCTCTGGTGTGATAGACTGCCCACCTTCGCTGGCATCCAAGATTTCATAATCGAGTTCGCGCTCCAGGACATACTCATACACCGCTCTGCTAGTAACCCACAACTCCATATGCGGTAACCTATCGGCCTCTTGATGATGCAGCACCTTAAGCAAGCGGTTGACATCAGATTTGTTGTAGTCTGAACTATCTCCTTCCATAACGATTCCCCCTATTAAACATAGCGATTGGAAAAGGGATCATGTCCACATTACACACAAGCTTTTCAGGTCTTACTTCAATTACTGAACCATATCGTTTCATAATATTCCTCCAAACGAATTGCTGTTAAATTTGCTCATCAAATTCGCCCAGTTCGAGGGGATATTGCCCATGTTCTCTCACTAACCGGACAATATAATCGTATGTGTGTCCCGAGATAGCGGAAGTAACTGAATGGTCTGAGGCAAATATATATCCGCCGCCTTTAGCCGCGTTTAGTTTGCGCAGTACCTCCCTGCGAATCAGCTCTTTGTTACCGGTCTCCCATATTTGAATATTGCTGTTTCCAAAAAAGGCAATCTTATGCCCAAACTTCTTTCTTAACTCGATGACGTCCATATCCGCCTTGGCTTCGAGTGGATTGCAGGCGTCGATGCCTATTTCGATGAAATCCTTAAAAATCTCGTTGACATTTCCGCACCCGTGGTAAATTACATCCAAATCGTTCCGGTGACAGTGGTCAGCGATGGCTTTTACCCAGGGCTTGAAATATTCCCTCCAATAGTCGGGCGAAAAGAACATACCTTTCTTGTACGCAACATCTCCCCAGATGACGAAGCCATCGAGCAGGCCATTGGCTGCTTGAATCTCGGCTTTCGCGCAGTCCAAATAAAATTGTCCGATTCGATTAATCACCTTTCCGATACGCTGCGGATACATTCCCATCCAGAGGAGGGTATTCTCCTGGCCAATCAGGCGGGTCAGGCATTCAGAGCATTCTGTAATGCTGCCATAAACGGGAAAGTCCGGGCGTAATTTTTTCACGGTCTCAATCCAGGGAGGAGAATTGCGTTCAAAGCCGTCTCCAACGCCGGCGATTTGGTTGTCGCCGGCTTCAAAATAACGCCTTTTGTCATAAGGGTCGTCAAATTCAAACGACTCCAGTTTTTCGATGCTGTCCGTGTCCCAACCGACCTGTTCGGGCATAGGAAAATCAAACTTCTTGCGGATTACCGTTTCGTAACCTGTTTTTATAACCACTTCCCGGTCGTCTTCCTTTAATGTTTCAAATGACTTGATATGTGGGTCCATATTGGTAACCGTAACAATCAAATCAAGGTCGTAGTAGTAATAAGGATTAGCGTCGTCCGGCAAGCCGCAGCGACTCGCGTCGCTAGACGCGGCTGCAGGCAAGGCGAGCTCTTTTTTCCATCGCTCAATAAAACTACCCCAGAAAAAATCGCTTATTGGGACGCGGTCTGCTTCCCTGTGCGTCAGGGTCTTGCTTATCCTTTCGAGTTTTTTCAGACAGTTAGGAGTTCGTTCCATAAACTGACATTTCCCTATTTAAACGGTTACAGAATATAATTTTTTCCTTAGATATCCTACAGCAAAAAGGTGGAGAGCAGCATTTTTTTTGCCTTTGAAATTGGCTTTGTTTGGCTTTGTATTGGGTTTGTTTTGGGTTTGTTTTGGGTTTGTATTGGCTTTGTATTGGCTTTGTATTGGCTTTGATTGGCTTTGTATTGGGTTTGTTTTCACCAAGTGTCCAATCGCTTATATTTTCATAATCCTTTGTTATACTTGAGTTTACGTTCATTTGAGTATCCAGCAAATTGGCTTTGTTTTGCATAAAAGGGCTGATTTGTAAAGAATCCTCTACAGTTGTAGAGGGCCAATTAGTCGTTAGTCGATAGTATTTAGTATATAGCCGGTTGAGGCCGGGACGGCCGGCATTATTTATTGACCACAGATTACAGATTGAAATTTTCATAACTTTGCCTATCTTGCCAAATGCTGGTTTTTGACGTGTATCTGCTGATACGAGGACGTGCGGTTCTCCGCTAAATACCTGCCATCTCTATGGCGATTTGTATTTTAACAGAAATTCAAAGAAAAGTCAAGAAAAAAGGGCAAAAAAATTAGCCACAGAGAAGGTAGAGACAGTTTTGAATTTTTAGTTCTTAGTTTTGAGTTGCGGAGTCCGCCGTTGGCGGATGGCTGATTTTATTTTTGTTTAACTTGTATCGGTAATGGAAACTCTGGAGAGAATCCGAAGCGAAAACACAACAACAATTTGAAATAATGTCGGATTTTGTTTGACAGTATCTATTGCTGTATTATATACTTATGGTATGACTTCTATTTCAAAGTCCAAATTGACCCGGGTTTATGCTGATACATCCGTTTTTGGAGGAATGTTTGATGAGGAGTTTGAAACAGCCAGTAAAGTGCTTTTTGAGGGTATAAAAAAAGGATCATTCAAGCTGATTACCTCTGAACTGGTGCGTGAAGAGATACAAGTTGGACCCCAAAAAGTCCTCGATATTTTTGAAGAATTTCTTGTCATTGCAGAAATTGCCGAGATTACCGATAGCGTCCTGCAATTACAACAATCGTACGTTCAGGCAGGCATAGTTTCGGAAAAATACGCTACAGATGCTATGCACGTAGCGTTGGCAACCGTTTCAAATGCCGACCTGATAGTAAGCTGGAATTTCAAACATATAGTGAATTTCCAGAAGATACCGTTATATAACGCCGTTAATACCTTAAAGAGGTTTGAAAAAATCGCGATATATTCGCCATTAGAGGTGATAGAATATGAAGACTAAAATTTTTGATTGTGTTGAAATGAAACGGCGGGGAGCAGAATTAGTACAAAAACAAATTGAAGGAAAGTCACTTGCTCAAAAATTAGAATACTGGCAAAAGGGAACTGACGAACTGAAAAAACTTCAAAAGCGAAAAAAGGGCAAAAATTGATTGCAGACCTTGACCGCCCTCGTCTTCATAAATTCAAGTTTTTCAGCAATTTCACACATTATCCCGACCCAATTGGCACAGGTTTCAAGTGATTAATTCTCTCAAGGATCTCATGGAACAGGGATTTCGATACGAGAAGGACTGTTTAAGTAAACCCGCCTTACTGTGTGGCGGGTAAAAAAGAGGAAACAACTTGTATCGGTAATGGAAATTCTGGAGAGAATCCGAAGCGATTCAACGTGAAAAGAGTGACGAGCAATTTCTTCTCAACATCACCGCACCGAGGCCGAGCAGTATGAGCGTAGCCGGTTCGGGGACAGATTCTATTTTCGTTTGAACAAGTCGTTATTCTCAGGTGCTTCGACAACTATTTTGGCCAGATTGAAAATTATGCCATCAGTGAAAGTTATTTTTTTATTGTTGAGAATAGTTATTCTCATCCCATCCCCACTCTCAAATGCAATGTATTCCGGCAGCTTAGCCTCGTGGACGAGCTCATTGCGGACACAACGGTAAAGTACCTCAGGGAGTAACAACTTCTCATCTTGAAACGTAATAGGGAGGGGATTATCCTCAGACCAGCCTGGGCCGCGTTTAGACATCTCTTCGGATACAAAAAGTCTGAAAACGTATTTATCGCTGTTCTCTTTAGCTTTTATTCCCTTACGCTCTCTTGGGTATCGCTTACGAGACGTTGCGGCGACAGCTATAAGTGTTGATAACAAAGCGCCTTCTTTCCGTCCGTTTTTGTAGAGGATTTGTGCGTCCTCAATTCGATTCTTAATGCTCATTTTTTCACCTCTCAAGAGTCAGCGTTTTCTCACCATCACCGCACCAAAGCCGAGAAGTAAAAGCGTGGCCGGTTCGGGGACGGAGACGACACGAAAGCCTATAATATGCTATAACTGGCGCTTCATTTATGGTAGATAACGCTTCATCTGTGGCAAATCTTAATAGAGACACTGCTTTGCCGCTTCGGCAAAAGTTATGAGGTTCTCAACGGGGGTCTCAAAGAAGTGGTCAGATGCGGAGAGGATGTATCCGCCGTCTTTTCCGAACCCTTCAAAGAGCCGCTGGACTTCAGCTTCTATCTGCTCCTTCGTCCCAGAAGTTAGTACGTTGAACTGGTCCATCCCGCCTATCATTGCTACTTTTTGTGAATAAACCTCCCGTACCTTTTTCGGCTCTGTAATGTTTCCGCCTACACTTGCTACACTTGCAGGCGCGAGCGTTTCCGAAGCGTCAGTTTCGTTTTCTATAATCAACTCCAGAATATTCATCATTCCGCCGCAGGTATGGTATGTTGAGATGAAATTATGTTTGTGCAATGCGCGATGTATTTCACGGGCATAAGGCAGACAATACTCGCGATGGAGGTCGGGGGAAATGAGGGTATCGCTGCCGGCTCCGCCTCCCGTTTCAATCAAATCAAATTTTGCGCCGGCCAAAGATTCCTCGATAAAACGCAGCTTCTTGTCCAACAAAATCCGCATCAGGCGGTGCACCCAGTCGGGATTGTCAATTGTCTCTAATATGAGGGCCTGTACATCCATTAAGCAGCAGGCGTGCTGCCAGCAGCCGGCCTGGTCGCCCCAGACAAATCCCCGCAGAATACCTGCATCTCCAACGGCATCGTACTCGGCTGCGATTTTTTTCTTATCCAGCTCAGCCACAGGCATATATTTTTCTATCAGGTCGATGTCCCCGTGCTTTTTGATAATGTATTCGGTTATCCACGTGGTTGTAAGGTTTCCGCCGGTTTTGTATGTGAGCTGTCCTTCGGGTGTTGTAATCGTATGG
>DAOVNI010000116.1 GCA_030630315.1 Phycisphaerae bacterium
ATATAATGTACTATAATACCAAAAATCCTCGCAAATAGCAAGACGGTTTCTATCGTAAATCGAATATCGAATACGAACTCCGAAATTCGAAATTCCTTGTTCATTATTCAGGATTCGTTAAGCTCTCAATGACCTCTTCCAGCGGCAGCTCCGCATAGCAAATAGCGGTATCGGCAACGCCGTAATAAATCTTAAGTTTATCATCCTCGCAGAGCAGCCCGCAGGTGAACACCACATTTCCAAAGAAACCTTCAATTTCATAATCGGTCTGCGGCTCAAGAATCGGCTTATCGGACCTTGCGATAACCCTCCACGGCTGTTTCACATCCAGAAGCGCCGCCCCGAGGCAATACCGATTGTTTCGGTCGACTCCGTGATAAATCTCAAGCCAGCCCGCATCGATTTTCAAAGGCACGGCGCTTGCGCCGATTTTTGCTTCGTCCCAGCGGTCTGCGCGGGGCCCGCACAGAAATCGATGGTTTCCCCAACAAAACAAATCAGGTGATTCTGCAATCCAGATGTCACGTCTCTTAAACAAAGGCGAAACAGGCCTGTGCAGGGCATAATATTTGCCGGCAATTCGTTCGGGAAAAAGCACCACATCCTTGTTCTCCGGACAGAAGATAACACCGTGACGCTCGAAAGACTTAAAATCCTTCGTCGAGGCCAGGCAGCTTGTTACTCCAAAAGGCGAAACCCCAACGTAACTGATATAGTATGTCCCGGAAATTCGGCTAATCCGCGGGTCCTCGATGCCGAAGGTTTCTAAATCATTTGCCGGGCCGATAGCAGGCGTATCTTCAATCTCAAAGTTGATGCCGTCCGTGCTGCGTGCCACTCTCAAATGAGAAATCGACGTCAAATATGTCTCGGCCGGCCTTATTATTAACCTTGGGTCTGAAAAATCATTCTCCGGCTCATCTTTCGAAAACTCTTTCAGAACAATGTCGCCTTTTGTAACATCGTAAACGCCGGCTAACACCACGTCAGGATGTGTGCTAATCGGCCTTTCCGCCACTCGAAGAAGCAGAATAACTTCGTCTTCAAGACGGATAGCGCCGGCATTAAAGACCCCAATAACTTCAAAGTCTCTCCTGGATGGCTTAACATCCTTCGGCCCAATTATAGGATTATCCGGCGAACGAAATATTTTCACTTACCAACTCCCTTAATCAGTGTTTAGTAAATGCTATACACCATACGTTAATAATAGCTATTTCCGGCAGTGCTTGCAAGAACTTCCAGCCGAATTCCAGCTCGCCTTTGCTGCGGTATGTTGTTGCACGCGGGCAGGATTTATATTTGCTTTACCGGGCTGTTACCAACCATCGCCGGTTAATAGATATGCAAGATAATAAACAGCAAATCCGAACGCCCCCATAAAAATCGTGTAGAAGTTTAATTCCCAAGAGATGGTTTCAATAGCTTTGCTGATTTTGTCAACAAATACCTCCACCTGTTGTGTCAAACTGCCGGCAATGCTCGGCAAGACAACCGTCGCCGCGATCGCGATAATAACCAGTACAATACAGCCTGCCAGCGCAAGTCTTTCCTCCAGAACCACACGTGCCAGAATCTTTTGATCTTGCGATTCTCTGATTTGCCTCAACATCTTGTCGGTAAAATCAGCCGGCACTTGCTCTGTATGTTTCCGCAAAGCATGCCCCAGCATTTCATCTAACTTTTCTTTGTTCAATTTATCTGCCGACATCGGTTTCTTCTCCTATAACATCAGCCAAAAGCTCTTGTAGCCTTTTTCTTGCTCTGAACAAGTAAGTCTTAACTGTATTTTGTTTCGTTCGCATTATCTTTGCAATATCTTTGGTGCTTTTCTGTTCTCTGTAGTGCAGTATGACCGCCACAGCCCAGAGTCTCGGCAGCTTTTTTACGGCCTCCCAAACGATTTTCTCTTGCTCTTTGTCCTGCACTGCTGCTGCCGGCCTGGCCTGTTTGCTATTGGCAGCTTGCCCATCCGGCCCAGCTAAAAGCTGCTGCATCCTTCGGTTCTTCCGCAGGTAATTTACTGCCTGACAGTACGCAATCCTCCACAGCCAGGTGCTTAATTCAGCCTGGCCCCTGTATCGACTTATGGCTTTGTAAGCTGCCAGAAATGTCTCGCTCGCCACGTCTTCGGCCTCATCTTCTCGCAGGCCCAATGTCCGGCAGCACAAAAATACCTGACTCTTATATTTATCGACAAACTCGGCAAATGCTTCGTGGTCGCCAGCCAATAATTTATCTAACCACCCCCCGCTTTCTTTTTTTTCCGCCTCATCCGCCAAGCAACACTCCTCTGTCATTCCTGCAAAACTTGTCCTCGACCCCGAGCGCAGAGCAGGAATCCAAAAAATATTTAGCCTCGTGTTTTACGCGGGGTTTACCTCTTTTTCTTATTAGTCGCATAGAAAACATAACAAGTTTCAGATTTTTTTGAAACCTATTATAGAAAACTTGCGACAAACTCATAAAAGGCGATAATAATCCCAAAAACAAGAAAAAATTAGATAATCGGAAGGAATGAAAATGTTTTCCATACTCGCTGCAGTAGTTGAGTTAGGCAAAAACGGAGAGGTTATAAAAGTTGGTAGTGCATCTTTTATCGTAGCAGCATTGCCATTTGTGCTCGTTCTGGTCATCCTTGGCCTGGTATTTTCCTTTTTATTTTATAGAAAGCGTCTTGAGCACAAACAGATTATGGCAGCTATCGAAAAAGGCATACCCTTATCGGAATTAAGGCCTTCTAAGAAAACCGGCCCAGCCTGGATAAGGAATGTTGCCGTGGGTATCGCTGCACTGCTTATCTCTTTCGTCAGTTTCATGACCTTTATTCAGTGGGTCAATATCGGAGGATTTCAAAGTCGACAACTCCTGTTACCTGTATTCGTCGGTACAGTAGCTCTTGCTGTGGGCTGTGCTCTTGTCATACTTGGCGGCTTGCAGCGAAAGGCCGAGAGGAGAGCCTTGGCAATCGAGAAAGGCATATCCTTGTCGAAACTTGAACACCCTAACTGGATACTAAATCTTGCGTTAGGCATAGGATTTTTGGGTCTTTCACTGGTTTTTATTCTGATTCTCCAGGCCTATCATAGTCTAACGAACGTGTACTTGTTTGGGGTCTTTTTAGCAATAGGCCTTTTTTTCTCCATCCTCGGCGTGTCGCAGCGAAAGGCCGAAAGAAGAGCTTTAGCCCTCGAAAAAGGTATCCCCCTATCAGAGCTTGAACGCTCTAATTGGATAACAAGTTTTTCGGTAGGTATAGGATTCCTTATTTTTTCACTGCCTTTTCTTTTCATGTTTCTCGAGCCATTGATTCGCAGAGACGATATTGATTCGCTGCCCATGGCTCTCTTTACAATCTTTTTCGCCATAGGTTCTGCCTTTTTTATCCGAGGCCTTTTACTGCGAAAAGCCCAGAGGCAAATTAAATCTCCGGGCCAAGTCGATGCCGAAGATATTAAAAAACCCAATCTGAAAAGTCCAAACTCAAAACTGAAAGCTCAAAACTAAAAACTCAAAACTTTCTCTGCAATTTTATAAGCTGCGCCTTTATTGGCAATTGTCTTGCAGGCTTCTACCATCTGCTGTCGCTTTCTTTCGTCTTTCATCAACTCTTGGAGTTCTGCCCACAGCCATTGGGCCGTCTCTTTGCGCTCCGGCAAATCATCCACTGTAACCGCCGCTCCGGCCTCAACCAGTTTGTCCGCATTTAAGTATTGATGCCTGTCCTTATGATACGGATAAGGCATACAGATACTCGGCACAGAAGCCGCAGCATATTCAGCCACACTGACCGCTCCGCTCCTGCCGACCACCAAATCCGCAGCCGACAATAAACTCGGCATATCATCGAAATAATCCAGGACCTTATGCCCAATTTTTGTCCCGGCGTACATTTGCCTGACTTCTTCGTAATTACCGGCCCCTGTCAGATGAGCTATTTGCCAATCCCCGGCAAAATCAGCTAACTTTTCCAACAGCGAGCACACCGCTCTGTTAATATTTTCCGAGCCGCTCGATGCACCGGTTATAAGCAAAGTCTTCTTATTTCCATCAAGGCCTAATTGCTCGTAGCAGATGTCCGGCTCCGGATTGTCAAAGCCGCTTCGCAGGGGACAGCCGACAACGTTAACGCCCGCTTTTGTTTTGGCAAAATACTCAGCCGTATCTTCGAACTGCACAAAAATCTCATCTGCCCAGCGAGCTATTATCTTATTCGCCCGACCCGGCACAATATCAACGTTCAAAAGCTCGACAGGCACCTTTAGTTTATGTGCCGCGAAACAAACCGGCGCCGCAACAAACCCGCCTGCCCCAATCACCACCGCGTTCTTACTTTCAGCGATTGCTCGTTTAGCAATTCGATGGCTTTTCAAAAACGAAGTGCAAAAGCCGATTAGTTTGCCGGGCCGGACGGAAAAGCCCTCAGCCGGCAATGGCGTATATTCGAAGCCGGTTTGCGTAAGGATTCGTGCATCAATGCTGCGGGTGCTGACAAAGAGATGTACTTTCGCATCGGGTTCTAATTTTATTATTTGCTCTGCCACCGCGATAGCGGGATATATATGTCCCCCCGTCCCCCCACCGGCAAAGAAAAAACACTTACCGCCCATCATTCAGCTCCTTGCACGTCCGCATACTGAAAGTGTGCTTGAAGTCGACGATAAATGCAAGCGCTTTTTCCATTGCTTATGGCCAAAACCCTTGCAAAAATGGCCCATCACGAGAAGAAGTCAGTTGATTTTTCCATTAAGGCGGTTTCCGTTATGCAAAAGTAGGTTTTAGCTATGACAAAGTAAGTGTGATATGCCATATATGAAGTTTAATCTATCGTAGATCAAGCGTTATCTGCCATAAATGAAACGTGAGTTGTGGCAAAGTAAGGGTGATATGTCACAGATGAAGCGTATTTTGCTTGTTTTAACGGTCTTTGTATGTTATTATGAGAGAAAAGTTTAGATGTTTGCGTTTTTGACAATTGAATAATGCTTTTAGTGCCGGATTTTTGGTGCGATGTAAAATATTAACAATTTTTGAGAAGATGAGAAGACAAAGTATCGCAGTATTGACCGCAGGAATTGTTCTATTGGCGGTTTTTGCTCCGCTGGTGCGCGCTGGGATAACGTGGTCCGGCGATGTCGACCCCGCCAATCCGGCCACTTGGACCATCGACACATACGGGTATATCGGAAAAAATGCTTACGGTACGGTTAAGGTTAATGCTGGCAGCGATCTTCTTTCAGACTGCGTTTCTCTGGCCTACAATTCCGGTTCGACGGGCGAGGTTACGGTCAATGGCACCGGCTCGACGTGGACGAACAGTGGTGGGGTCATCACCGAGATCATCGACTCGACTGGCACGGGGACCAACCTTGAGCTGCCGCGCGGCATCGCCGTAGACGACTCGGGCAACGCCTACGTCACTGGAGAATATAGCGACAACGCCTTCAATATCACACCGGATGGGGTCATCACCGAGATCATCGACTATACTGGCGACGGCATGGGGAACACGCTTGACTATCCGCTCGGCATCGCCGTAGACAACTCGGGCAACGCCTACGTCACTGGAAGCGTCAGCGACAACGCCTTCAAGATCACGCCGGATGGGGTCATCACCGAGAGCATCGACTCGACTGGCGACGGCACGGGGAACACGCTTGACAATCCGCGCGGCATCGCCGTAGACGAATCGGACAACGCCTACATCACTGGAAGCGTCAGCGACAACGCCTTCAAGATCACGCCGGATGGAGTCATCACCGAGATCATCGACAGGACGGGAGAGCGCCGGGGGAAGACGGAGGGCAACGCGGCGGGCAGCGCTGGGGGCGCGTCGGGCCACGCCTACGTCACTGGATCCTCGAGCGAC
>DAOVNI010000290.1 GCA_030630315.1 Phycisphaerae bacterium
AGGTCGAATTGCTGGAGTACCAGATTGACCGGCCTGAGACCAGGGAATTTTTCAAACACCTCAAGAAAGACGGAGAATGGGTGGTGCGCGATGATGTGTGGATCAACTACCTCAACAGGAGGGGTAATCTCACCGTTGGCTTTGGTTCTCCCGGACGTATCGGTCCGGAGCTGGAGTTTGGCAACACGGTGGGGGACCATTTTGAAGAACAAGTTCTCATCATAAAGACGGCCTGGGGCGGCAAGAGTATAGGCCGGGATTTTCGGCCTCCCAGTTCGGGCCTGCCGAGCGAAGAGATACTGAAACAGATTCTCCAACAAACCAATGAGCGCAACAAGAAGCGGAACAGGTCGGAAATCACCATTGATGATGTGAAGGATATGTATGGCAAATACTACCGGGAAATGATGAAGGAAATCAACACGACCCTTAAAGAACTGAAGACTCGTTTTCCGGATTACAAGGGGCAAGGCTATGAGATTGCGGGTTTCGTTTGGTTCCAGGGCTGGAATGATATGTTCAACCCGGATTTCCTGGAGAACTACGGCAAACACATGGCCAACTTCATCCGCGACGTGCGGAAGGATTTGAAGACCCCCAATTTGCCTTTTGTCATTGGGCAGATGGGTCAGAACGGCCCCGATGGCGCCAGTGACAAGATGCAAAGGATTAAGGATGCCCAGGCGTCAATGGAGGCAATCCCGGAATTCAAGGGTAATGTAAAAGTCGTCAAGACTGATGTCTTCTGGGACCGAAAGGCCGCTGAACTCGTGAAGAACTGGCAAGAGCACATTGATGAGTGGGAAAAGGTAGGTTCGGACTTTGGTTATCACTACCTCGGAAGCGCAATCACCTTTTCGAAGATTGGCAGGGCTTTTGGTCAGGCAACACTGGAATTGATGAAAGCCGAGAAATAGGGCAAATCCCTCCCGGTTTCGCGTATAGTACCCTCGCTGCTGCTTAGAAGTGTCTTGCTTTTAAGGGGCCACTACAATAAAATCTCTGCCCTGCTTCAAGGTCGCTCAATTTTTTCACCGGAGGGGAAAAATCAGGTAGTAGCCAAAAAGGCAAAATCTCCGTAAGTCCTTGTCAATAAAGAATTGCGAGCGAGAGGAGTCGAACCTCCACGTCCCTAAGGACACAAGGACCTAAACCTTGCGCGTCTGCCAATTCCGCCACGCTCGCATATCGTATTGCGTATTGCGTATATCGTATTGCGTTTTTCGCTTTCTCCTATTCGCTGTCCGTGCGTTTTTGAGATTTTTCGTCCGGCTCTGATATCTTCTCAATTCGTTTCTCGGCTTTCTCTAATATGCCCCTGCAGTGCTTTATCAAGGCCATCCCCCTTTCATACTGCTTGAGACTGTCCTGCAATGGGATTTGGCCCTGCTCTATCCTGCCGACGATGCTGCCAAGCTCCTTGATTGCCTCTTCAAAGCCCAATTTGCCGATATCATTTTTTTGCTTGTTTTTTGCCATAAATAATAGACCCCAATCTATTTACTTTTATTTTGCGTGTTTATCACTTTACTTTCAATCAAATTTTCCTCTGCAAGCTCTGTAATTAATAAATCCCCGATTTTAACATCCTCTGAAGATTTTATTAGCAGGCCGGTCTTTTTATTGGCGGTAATACTGTATCCCCGCTGCAAAACCGATTTTGGGTTCAAGCCGGCCAAGAGATTCTCCCTTGCGGTAAGCTGCATCCGACAATTGTTAATGATTGCTTGTATTGCTGCATTTGCCTGATTTTTCAAATTATTCAAATCGACCGCTTTCTTTCCCAAAAGCCGATGCGGCTCAATCTTGACAATCTGCTGGAAAGCAGCGTGCAGCTTCGCACGTGCCTCCGCCAGCAATTGTTTTACTGAACTTTCCAGTCTGACGCACAGCTCATCGGATTGTTGTTCTGCGCTGTAGACCAGGAACTTGAGCTGGGACCCCAACCTTTTTTTGAGATTGTCCACGTGCTCCAAAACTTCCTGCATATCCGGAACTGCGACAACACCGGCTTTTGTCGGTGTCGATGCCCTCGCATCGGCAACCAAATCTGCGACTGTGGTATCGACCTCGTGGCCGACCGCACTTATGACAGGTATTTTCGAATCGAAAATCGCCCTGGCCAGGACTTCTTCATTGAAGGCCCACAAATCTTCCAGCGACCCGCCGCCCCGACCGACAATCAGAATATCGAGCTTAAGCTCCTTGTTGCGTCTGTTTACATCTCTAAGGGCCGCTGCGATTTTCTCCGCCGCCCCTTCGCCCTGGACAGGCACGGGATAGAGAAACAGTCCGGCAGGCGGCCAGCGATTGTGAATGCTGTCCTTTATATCGTGCACCGCCGCCCCCGATTCGCTGGTCAATATCCCGATTCTTTCCGGATACGCCGGCAGCGGCTTTTTGTATTTTTCGTCAAAAAGTCCCTGCGCTTCAAGCCGTTTAACCATCTGCTCAAAAGCCAACTGCAACGCGCCAACACCTTCCGGCTCCAGCTTGTCAACATAAAGCTGATACTTACCCCCAACGGTGTAGACATCGATATGACCTGCTGCCAGAGCTGCCATTCCGTCCTCAGGCGAGAACTTGACATTTTTGAATTTGCTCGCCCACATAACGCACGGCAGTATTCCGCTTTCGTCTTTCAACGAAAAGTAACAGTGCCCGCTTGTGTGGTGTTTCCAGTCGCTTATTTCGCCTCGC
>DAOVNI010000312.1 GCA_030630315.1 Phycisphaerae bacterium
AGAGATATCAGTTGGGTGCGAATCAGCAAAGATGCTTTCAAGGCAGGATTCAAGGTTGAACATATCGGCAAGCTCCTGCACGCAATATATCACGAGCAGTATTCGAGTATTCTGGACAAGGTGCAGGTCAAGATATTCACGGATGAAAAGCAGGTTTTAAAACTATCGGAAATGGCACGCAAAATATGGGCAGTGCGCGATGAACGTCTTGCGGGTATGACCGACGAAGACGTAGGCACATTTTACTCGTGCACACTGTGCCAGAGTTTTGCTCCGAACCACGTGTGTGTAGTTTCGCCGGAGAGGCCTGGTCTGTGCGGGGCCTATAGCTGGCTGGACTGCCGGGCGGCATACGAGATAATTCCAACGGGGCCAAATCAGCCCATCTCGAAAGGCAATTGCATCGAGCCGACCATCGGTCAGTGGGACAAGGTAAACGCATTTGTTCTCAAGACCAGCGGCGGTAACGTCGAGCGAATGAGCCAGTACAGTATGATAACCGACCCGATGACCTCGTGCGGCTGCTTCGAGTGTATATCTGCGGTGCTGCCGTCAACGGGTGGGATAATGATTGTCAACCGCGAGTTTACCGAGATGACACCGTGCGGGATGAAGTTTTCGACGCTTGCCGGTACGGTAGGCGGCGGCAGACAGACGCCGGGCTTCATCGGGCATTCAAAGCACTACATCAACTCAAGAAAATTTATAGGTGCGGAAGGCGGGATTCGGCGAATTGTGTGGATGCCCACGATGCTCAAAGAAGAAATTAAAGATGCTTTCATCCAAAGAGCGGAAGAATTCGGTCTGGGCGGAGAAGAATTTCTCGCAAGAATAGCTGATGAAACCACGGCCGCCACGGAAGAAGAGGTCTTGGAATTTATTACCAAAGCGGCGCATCCGGTAAGCTCTTTAGAATCAATGTTTTAAAAAATTAAAAATTAAAATGCAAAATTACAAATTAAAATGCAAAAAGTTTGAGACTGCTTGCTACTCTGCGAAGTAGCTCTTCGCTGCGTAGCACGAGAGCGAAATGCTCGCAATGGCAATTTTACATTTTGATATGTAATTTTGATATTTGCACTTTGATATTTGATTTTCACTAAGAAAGGACGAGTGTTATGGCTCTAACGGGATTGGAGATCTTCAAACTGCTCCCAAAAACCAACTGCAAAAAGTGCGGTATGCCTACCTGTCTGGCCTTTGCTATGCAGCTTGCTCAGAAACGAGCGAAACTGGAAGATTGTCCGGACGTTTCAGAAGAGGCCAAAGAACAGCTTGCGGCCGCCGCAGCCCCGCCAATGCAGTTAGTTTCGTTCGGCAGCGGAGAGGCCCAGGTACAGGTTGGGCAAGAGACGGTGATGTTCCGGCACGAAGAGAAATTTCATAATCCCACGATTGTGGCGGTAACCGTGTCGGACAAACTAACGGGCGAGGACTTAAAAAAACGCATCGAGTCCGTAAATTCGCTGCAATTTGAGCGGGTCGGGACTAAGCTCGGCGTCAAGGCCATAGCGGTTGTCAACGAAAGCGGCTCATCTGAATCATTTGCTGAGGCCTGTGCAACGGTAAAAGGGGCCAGCGACCTTGCCTTGATATTAGTAACAGAATCTCCTGAGGCAATGGCCCCCGCTGCTTCGCTTTTGCGAAGCAAAACGGCGGGGGTGCCTTTACTGGCTTCGGCAAAACCTGATACAGCCGAAGCAATGGCGAAAATTGCCAGGGAAAATAGCTGCCCATTAGTGGCAAAAGCCGAATCAATTGAGGCACTTTCTGAGCTTACGGAAAAAATAAAGGCCGAAGGAGTTGAAGATATTGTGTTAAGTCTCGACGGGTTGAGCTTGTGGGACCAATTGTATAACCTGTCAAGAATGCGGGCCCTGTCGCTGAAAAAGGTCTTCAGGCCGTTAGGTTATCCGAGCTTGTCCTTTGTGGTTGACGGTGATTCAGACCAACAGGCGGCTATGGCCACAAGCCTGATTTGCAAGTATTCCGGTATCGTGGTGGTCGATACTGTTGAGCCGTCGGCGTTTTTGCCTATCCTGACAGCGATAATGAATATCTTCAGCGACCCACAGATACCCGTCCAGGTGGAGCCGAAAGTCTATCCTATCGGCGAACCCGATGAGAAATCACCCGTGATGTTTACAACAAACTTTTCACTGACGTATTACACCGTAGAATCAGATGTCGA
>DAOVNI010000008.1 GCA_030630315.1 Phycisphaerae bacterium
AAAAGGGGCAGATTTTATGATTATCAATACGGACATTGATAAGATATGCCCCGATTTTAGGGATTCGGTTAAGGCAGATGACTTAGAAATCTTTACAAAGAAATTTGAAAAGAGCCATAAAAAAATTGTTATATATAAACTGAAGAAGTAAAAGCCGCGTATGTCGCGAAAGGAGTAAATTGATGAGCTTGACTACGAAAGTTGCACTGGCGCTATCAGCGGTTGCTGTGGCGACGATCGGTTGCGCACAGGAAAAGTCCGTACGAATTGTCATCTGGGATGAACGACAGCCCAAACAACAACCTATGTACCAAAACTTTCTTGGAAATCACATTACCAACTATCTGAACAAGCAAGAGGGATTTTCCGTCCGTTCGGTTGGCATGGATGATCCGCAGCGGGGCGATCTGGAACCTGGGCAAGGGTAAAGTGTTTTACTTTCGACCGGGCCACGAGAACTTTAATGTCTTCCACCAACCGGAGCCGTTGAAAATCGTTGCCAATGCTGCCCGGTGGTTGGGAAGTGAGACACAAAAGCGGAAAAGGCAGCAATAAGAAGAGCACTTAGCCTAAAGTCTAAAGGTGGAAATAGTTTTCGCTCTTCTTTTTCTGTGGAAAAGAGTTGACATACTACATTGGTCTTTTACAATGGCCATAAGGAAGCTGTTCTTTAAAATTCGGATACTCATTAGTAGCTGTGAAGTCTGGGATAAAAATGGCCGTGCTAGGCGGGGTGTTAGCGGTACCCTGTACTCGAAATCCGCTATAGCGAGGCTGAATTCTTTTCTGAGGACTGACCAACTGAGTCAATATTGCCATAAGCGGCGTTGATAGTCAGGTCCCATGTAAATGAATAACGTGAATCTGGTCAGGCCGGGAACGGAGCAGCCATAAGCGTCAATTCATTGGCCATGGAGAAACGTGGCTGGAGTTGGCTGTGGTAACAAACTCGGCGGAATCAGTTCGAAGAAAAGTGCACGGCCTTTCTTGATATATGAATTTGACTTTTTCATTTTCTATTCTTCTAAGGAGCAGATAAGCTCCAATCTTTAATGATTGACGTTTCCACTTTATACTGGTAAGAGCAATATATATTAAGTGGGGAGGGATAATAGCACCTGACCGCCCCTATACGTGTGCATAACAAAAGGATATGCAATCAAAGTAAGAGTCGAAATACAGAAAGGAGCTTTTATGGATAAGAAATTCCAGGGAGTATATGCCGTTATCTGCACGCCTTTTACCGAAGACGATAAGATAGACGAGACTGCACTGAGAAAGCATTTGAGATATCTTGTGGACCAAGGTAACGTGCATGGTATTATTCCAACCGGCAGCACGGGTGAATTTGCCGCCATGTCTGACCAGGAACTTCAGCAGGTAGCGGATATCGCCATAGATGAAGTCAAAGGAAAAGTTCCTGTCGTAGTTGGGACAGCAGCCGTAGCCACGAAGGACACGATAAAACGTTCTCAGTATGCACAGAAAGCTGGAGCGGACGGCGTAATGGTTGTACCGCCGTACTACTGCCATCCCAACGAGCGGGAGATTTACGAACATTACAAAACGCTTGCCGAGAGTATTGACCTGCCGATTGTACTGTACAACAATCCGGCAACATCCGGCGTTGATATGTTACCACCCCTGGTGGCCCGACTGGCGGAGTTTGAACAGATATCACACATCAAGGAAAGCTCCGGTGACATGACACGTGTTGCTGAAATTATGCATCTCTGTGGAGATAATATCGACATTTTCTGCGGTTGTGACACCCTTTCAATGGAAATGTTTTTAATGGGTGCAAAGGGATGGGTTGCTCCTCCGGCCAATATGTTCCCCAATTTATGTGTTCAGTTATACGAGCTGGCGGCAGTACAAAAGGATATACAAAAAGCCAGGGAATTGTATTTCAAGCTTCTACCGTTGCTGACTATGTTTGAAACGACCGGGCAGTACGTCCAGCTGACCAAGGCGGGGCTCGAGATTTTAGGTCGGCCTTACGGCAATCCCAGAAGACCGTTGCTGCCACCCACAGATGGAGACAAACAGAGATTAAGGGAAATATTGGAAACGCTTGTGACATAAAGTCCTTCCAGCCAATAATCACGAAGACTACAACTGGATATTTTCCCAATCGTCCTCAAGCAGGTCGAAAAAGTGAATTGTTGGCTGCGTGGACCGGTATTTCCCAGTAAGAATCTGGACCCCTTTTGCCGCCATCAGACTTGCCGCCACCGCAGCCGTAAAAGGTGGTGTCCCGAGTTCTTTTTCAAGCCCTTCACGCTGCCCCTGGTAATGTTTCTCCAGCATTTCACTTTCGGGCCACACAACGCCGACTTCGCCATACCACCCGGCAATGGCACCGTGGACCAGGGGACACTTCATTTCCGAACATTTATGAGCAAGCTTCAGCCTGTCAGCAATGTTATCCAGGCAATCAAACACCAGAGCAGCGTTCTGCCAGACTTCATCCGGTAACTCATCAAAACAGCACGAAAAACCGGTAAACTTAACGGCTTTATTGATCTTCTCCAGACGCTCTTTCGCCTGGTAAGCTTTTTCTTTTCCGAGGTTTCCCTCGTTAGACAGCAACTGCCTGTTCAGGTTGGTTTCATCAAAAACGTCAGCGTCAACTCCAACAATTTCCCCAACACCTGCGCGGCCAAACTGCTCAAGTAAATGCCCACCGAGGCCTCCAAGGCCGATCAAAACCACCTTGCTTTCCAGAAGTTTCAATTGACCGGCACAGGAAAAAGTGCCCAGATTGTGTCGATACCGTCGAGGAACAAAACCCTTTCGAATAGCAAACCATTCAACTTTCCTCAGGCAAATACCAGTTTCAACGGAAACTTTTTCTGCCTGCCGCATAGTAATCTCCGAAGTTTCACTTTTCGCGAAATACGGTTCTAAGAGTTTTGCTTCCTCCGCACTAATCATCTTTATACTCGATTCAACCGAAATCAGCCCCCACCTATGGCCGGAGGGAATATATAGACCAGGTCACCATTAGACAGGACTTTATTTAGGTCTTCCTGCTTGCCATTTACCGTAATGATCCGAACGAGCTTAACGGGCAACCCAAGAATCTCTGCCAACCCACGAACAGTGCTATCCTCTTCCACGTCCACCTTACCATCGGGATGATTCTTCAGGTACTTGGCAAACATGCTCATGAGTTTTACGTTAACAACCATCAGACATACCTCATCGCACTTTTTCAACTACGCCAGATTCAATCGTTCCATAGTTTCCTTCGATGGCGCTCCGTTCTCATCCCAGCCTCGCAAAGCGTAATAGTCCTTCATCAAGTCTTCAAAGGGAATCGCTTTGCCGGCACGGAACCCTTCCTTGGCCACCTGGAACATCTTTTTGGGAAGGATGTCCATCGCCTTGTTATAACCATCCCGAATGTTGTTAAGTCTCTGCACCGTGAAACCACGCTCCCCGGCAAGCATCAAATCATCGACGGAATAATCCCATCCGGTAATTGCGTTAAACAGGTCGGTTACATCGGTCATTGACCAGTCACCGCCGTCAACCATAAACATGCAAAGCACCAGCGAATTGACCAACGCTCCAAGGTCCTGACATTTCACGGCGAGCATACTTTGATTTTCTCTCTCGAAGAACTTCACCGTTCCTTCTTTTACGCCAACCTCAGGAATGAAAAAACCGCCCATTTCGACATCCTCGCAAGGACCACGGAAGTGACAGGCACCCCGTGTTCCCGTCGCATAGGTAGGCGCGAGCGAGATACAGGCCCGCGGGTCGTGCGAAGGCAAATCCAGGCCTTTGCAATGCACCACCTCGGCCACGGAATCCGGATGAATTTTCTTAGCCGCCCCTACTGTCCCTTCTCCAAAGATCGCACCAAAACCTTCCCGACGCCCAATCTGCTCGACCAAAGTAAAGAACGCCTTTGGGTCGCCCCATTTCAATTCCAAGCCATCCGTATCGTTTGTTGTAATCCATCCCTTTTCAAAGCATTCCATAGCAAAGCCGACCATAGCGCCGGCACTTATCGTATCCAGTCCCAGTCGGTTGGCAATATCATTGCCGATAGCAACAACCTTGGGGTCGTCAATCAGCAGATTTGTCCCCATCAGTCCGAGAGTCTCGTACTCCGGCCCTATCCCTTCATACCTGTATTCTTCGGGCTCGGTAATCGTAATCTTACGATGGCACCCAATCGGGCAGTATTTACAAGGTAAAGGTTTGGCATTTAATGCCTCAGTATAATTCGGGCCACCGAGTTTTTTAGCTCCCTCAGGCCATACGTCCCGCTCCCAGTATTTAATCGGCATATCACCCAGCCCTTCCGCCGTTTCACAAAGGCCTGGTGTCCCGTGCTTCCTGAACTCATTTTTTATGACCGCTTCGCGAATCTGTTTCTGATATTTCTTAATCAGTTCACTGGTGGCCTTAGGATTGTGCACCTCGACTTTTTTGGCGCCGCGCACGGCCACGGCCTTGACGTTCTTGGCTCCCATAATTGCGCCCAGGCCACACCGGCCGGCAAAGCTGTGATTATCTACAGCGATACACGCAATCGCCACCCTCCGTTCTCCGGCAGGACCGATAGCAGCAATACTGAGTTTCTTATCACCCGTCTCTTCGTGAATTGCATCAACCGTTTCAAAGGTGCCCTTGCCCCACAGACCAGAGGCATCTTTGACCTGGACATCATCATCCATAATCTGAATATAAACGGGTTTTTCGGATACTCCTTTCAGGACAATCACGTCATAGCCTGCATCCTTTAACGACGGCCCCCATGCCGCCCCGGCTGCAGTATCCGCAAACGTCCCGGTAAGCGGGGAAATTCCAACGATGCTGAACTTGGCCCCGCCAGGCACTGCAGGCCCCTGGAACGGGCCCGTCGCAAAAATAATCAGGTTCCGGGGGTCATACGGGTCTATTTTCTCCGGTAATTCTCTCCGCAAAATCTCAGCACCCAGGCCGGCACCACCAATAAAATCCTTCAGGTCCTTTTCCTCTATCGGTTCCACTGTCGATTTGCGGCTGGTCAAGTCCACCCTCAGTATCTTTTGCCAGTATCCATTTTTCATCGCTCATGATCCATATTTTTCAGTAAGATTTTGCAACAACATATAACTATTAACGCCGTGTACAGGTTTTTCATAATGCGGTTTTCAGCTCAAAAACGAGGTTGCTTTTTTGGCTTTAGGTGAAAAGTTACCTCTCGACCTTGCTTAATGGGCCAAAAATCGAGGTTGTTCTTAAAAACTTGTACACAACGTTAACTATTAACTATTAAGCGGCACAATTTGAAATTTTCCTATCATACACCCATAAAAAAGTCAATGTTTTATTGAAAATAAACAGGGATGCTCCCTGGATATCCCAATGACAGTAATACGACAGCTTGACGGCCGGTCGTTAACACGTTATATTACCGCAATCTCATCTCAGAAGAATGGTTAGAAAAGCAATTTGTATATCCATCGCATTGGATGAGAACAAATAAGTTATTTATGCTAATAATTTTTTCTCTCCCGGGCTTAAAAAGGAGACGAAGTATGAAAAATTTGTCAATCGCAGCTCTTTGCTTTACTATGTCTTTTATGCTTTTTGGTTGTGGACCTAACGCAAAGGAAAAACAGTTGGAAAAGTTCATTACAGCTCATGTCGAAAAAATCGAACCTATGACGACACAGGCAAATCTTACCTATTGGGACGCCTCCACTACCGGCAAATCGGAGCATTATGAAAAGCTCAGCCAATTGCAGCTTGAGATTCGCCAAATACACAGCAATCCGCAGGAGTATGCCTTGCTCAAGGAAATAAAGCAATCCGGCGAAGTTATCGACGCCAGGCTGGACCGACAATTGGATAAATTGTACTACGCTTATCTACAAAATCAGATAGAGCCCGAACTGCTCAAAGGGATTGTCGATTTGGACACGAAAATTCAGGAGAAGTACAACACATTTCGCAGCGATATAGACGGCAAGAAGGTTACAATGAGTGACATTTATACGATTATGACGACGGAAAAAGACTGCCGAAAAAGGGAACTGGCCTGGCGGGCAAGCAAGCAGGTGGGAAATGTGATTATCGACGATTTCATCGAACTGGTCAAGCTGCGCAACAAGGCGGCGAGAAAGGTCGACTTCGAGAATTACCACACCATGACCATAGTTACAGGTGAGCAAAATGTGAAAGAGCTGGACAGGATTTTCAGCGAGCTTGATAAATTGACCAGCGGCCCCTTCGCCCGATCAAAAAAAGACCTGGACATCATCCTGGCAAAAAGCTACGGCATCGGAGTCGAGGAGCTGCTGCCCTGGCACTATCATGACCCATTCTTTCAAAGGACCCCCCTTGTATATGAGCTGGACCTGGATGTTTATTATCAAGACCAGGATGTTAAGGAATTGGCTGAGAAATATTATGCCGGCGTCGGTCTGCCTGTGAACGATATTCTTACCAAGAGTGATTTGTACGACCGCGAAGGCAAGAATCCACATGCCTTCAGCGAGGATGTGGACCGTCATGGTGACGTTCGCATTCTGTGCAACCTTCAGAATACAGAACGGTGGATGGAGACGATATTACACGAGCTGGGTCACGCGGTTTACAGCAAATACCACGACCGGAAAGAGCCCTGGCTGCTTCGAGAACCGGCCCACAGCTTTACCACGGAAGCCATTGCGATGTTCTTCGGAAGATTGAGCCGTAACGCCGCCTGGATGCAGGAAATGCTCGAACTGTCGGACAAAGAGCGAGAGGAGGTTGAAAAGGTGAGCAGCAAATACCTCCAGTTTCAACAGGTACTCTTCGCCCGGTGGGCAATGGTTATGTATAATTTTGAAAAGCAGCTTTACGCCAATCCCGACCAGGATTTGAATAATCTGTGGTGGGAGCTGGTTGAGAAATATCAGTTGGTTAGACGACCTCCGGGGCCTGTTGATGCAGGCTGGGCCTCAAAGCTTCATTTCACCACTGCACCCTGCTATTACCATAATTATATGTTGGGTGAATTGCTGGCCTCTCAACTGCATTACCACATCGTTCATAAAGTTTTAATGCTCCAATCAGACAAGGATGTCAGCTATGTCGGCGACAGAAAGCTCGGCGATTATCTGCGCAAAAAAGTCCTCGGCCCTGGAGCTCTTTATCATTGGAACGATATGATTGCACGAGCAACCGGCGAGCCACTGTCACCAAAATACTTTGTCGAGCAGTTTGTCAAATAAAATCGAGGAAGATATGACTTACTTAATTGCCATATTCGCGTATTTGTTTGTCCTGGCCGGCATCGGGATTTACAAATCCCGGCAGGTCAAGACCCAAGAGGATTTCACCGTCGCCGGAAGGACGCTTTCACCCTGGATTATGGTCTGCACGATGCTGGCGGTGTGGATAGGTACAGGATCAATTGTGGGTAATGCCGGCAAAACGTATGAAGTAGGTATGGCGGCCTTTTTCCTGCCTTTGGGAACTTTAGTCGGGATGATTCTGCTGTCCTTTATCGCCACGCGGGCCCGGAATATTGAGGCGCTTTCGGTACCAGAGATTATCGGCAGACGATTTGGTAATACCGCCCGTTTGCTGGCAGTGATCGCCCTGGTAATCGCCTATATGGTGATTGTCAGCTATCAGTTTAACGCGGGCGGGATGGTACTGGAGGTCATCGCAGGGAAGAAAGAAAAAGTGGCTCTGGACGTCGGAGACAGCCTTACCAAAAATCAGGTTCGTAAGGGATATTTCCATTATGCGCCTCCACAAGACTGGATCGGAACCACAGAAATCAAATTTCATGTAAAAGAGAGAGGGGTGCATGAATGGTCCGAGACGCCGGAAACCTTTACCGTTAAAGTCGTTAAGTCAACCGAAATCATCTCCGAAAAAGCTCAAACCAGCCGGCTGCAGAACACCAGCGCGATTAAAGAAAATACCTTTACGCGAGTTATAATAAAAGGATATGACAGCGGCTTTAAGAAAAGCGACGGAATATACCGGTTGGCCGAGATACCGAAACAGGGTGAACTTTATCTGCACGAACCGGTACTGACGGCCCACAGGGCAACGATTATCGCCGCCATTTTCATCATTGCTTATACGATGTTAGCGGGGCTGTTAAGCCTGGCGTTTGCAGATATTGTTACCGGGATAATTATTACAGTTACCCTGTTGATTGCCTTTCCCGTACTGCTGATTAAGACGGGAGGTTTTAGCGGTATAGAAACGGCGTTCGCCGCGATGGGAGACCGGCCGGACCATATGAAACTGCTCGGCGTCTTTAGTGCCGCCGATTATATTAATTTCCTGCTGCCCGTTTTTCTGCTGGTTCTGGGTGACGCCAACCAGTACCAGCGGATTTTCGCCAGCAAAAACGCCAGGGGCGCACGCACCGCCGTGATAGTTATGATTTTCCTGGCGCTGCTGGTCGAAGAATTGATAATTGCCGAAGCATGGTTCGCCGGCAGCCTGACGCCCGATCCGGAAAACGGTCGCTACATTCTGATTTACGCAGCCCGACATTTTATGCCCAAAGCACTGGGGATTATTTTTATGATAACAGTAGTGGGCATTATCATCTCCACGGCGGATTCATTCCTGCTCGTCCCCGCGACTACCTTCATCAAGGATATTTACCAGACTTACATCAATCCCAAGTCCTCCGAAAAACGAATTGTCTTTATGAGCCGCTTAATGGTGCTGACTTTTGGAATCATCGCCTGGCTGGTGTCGCGGGTGTTCTCGGAGTCTACGACGGTATTTGAAAAAGCGCTGTATGCCTTTACCGTTTACGGCTCGGCGATTACTCCCTGCCTCGTGGCGGCTCTGCTCTGGAAAAGGGCCACAAAGGCGGCCGCAATTTCTTCGATCCTGGCCGGGGCGGTGACCACACTTCTGTGGGAAGAAGTAATAAAGGTCCATTTGCCGGAAGAATTGGCAAAGCTGGATGCAGTACTGCCGGCGATAACCCTGTCGGTGATTTGTCTAATAGTGGTCAGTCTGTGTACCACGAATAAGGAACAAACGGTTGAGGGACAACGTCATTCATAAGGCAAAGAGATGTTTGCGGAAAAGGTATATGTCGAAAGACGGAAACGCTTAAGGAACCAAGTGGGCTCCGGAATAATTTTGCTTTTGGGCAATGAAGAAAGCCCGATGAATTATCCGGACAATCAGTATTCCTTCAGGCAGGACAGTTCATTTCTATATTTCTTTGGGCTTGATTTTCCCTCTCTGGCTGCTGTCATCGACATCGACCAGGGCAAAGAGTGTGTCTTTGGCGATGATTTGACAGTTGACGATATTATCTGGACGGAACCGCAGCCGGCTTTGAGAGAAAAATGCCAAAAGGTCGGCGTTTATGAAACTGCTTCGCTTGACCAACTGCCGGTGATATTGAAAAAAGCTGTTGAGCAAGGCAGAAAAATCCATTTTCTCCCCCAGTACAGACCGGAAAATGCTTTGAAAATCCATCAGTTGTTGGGAGTGCCTCCCTCGGAAATCCAGAATCAAGTTTCAGAGCTATTGATAAGAGCAGTCGTTGCCCAAAGGTCAATAAAGACAAAAGATGAGATTGCCGAAATTGAAGCCGCCCTCGACATTTCCTACGAAATGCAGACACTGTCGATGAAAATGTCAAAACCCGGCGTCTATGAAAGAGAGGTCGCCGGTGCAATGGAGGGGATTGCTTTGTCCCGGGGAGGCCGTCTTTCGTTTCCCATCATTTTCTCCGTTCATGGAGAAACGCTTCATAATCACTATTACGGAAACATAATGAAAGAAGGGGATATCGCTGTCAACGATTCGGGGGCAGAGTCCACTCTCCACTATGCCAGTGACGTCACCAGGACCATCCCGGTAAGTGGAAAATTTTCACAGAGACAAAAGGAAATCTATACTATTGTCCTGAATGCACAGGAAAAAGCGATTGAGAAGGTTATGCCGGGTGTTGAATTCAGGGAGGTCCATCGTCTTGCCTGTAAGATTCTTGCATCGGGTTTGAAGGAGCTGGGGTTGATGAAAGGCAATATTGAAGACGCTGTTCACGCAGGAGCCCATACATTGTTTTTTCAATGCGGATTAGGTCATATGATGGGGCTTGATGTCCACGATATGGAAGGTCTGGGGGAAGATTATGTCGGTTATACAGATACAATCAAAAGGAATCCGGAGTTTGGCTGGCGCTCCTTGAGGCTTGGCAAGGCGCTTGAACCGGGTTTTGTGATAACAGTGGAGCCGGGGCTCTATTTTATTCCTGAGTTAATCGACCGATGGAAAGCCGAGCAAAAGTGCTCTGATTATGTCGATTTTAATAAGGTCGAAAAATACAGGGATTTTGGCGGCGTCCGAGTAGAGGATGATATTTTGGTCGTGGAAAACGGCTGTCGGGTCCTGGGCAAAAAAATACCAAAAACTATAGACGAGGTTGAAGCAATGTCATCTTAATTGATAAATATTATCCCCGGTCGAAAGAGCTTTATCTATGGGAGGCTTTATAAAGACAACTCTCCTCGGTCTCAGCTAAAATCCAGGTACACCAAAGCGACCCGGCGAGGCGGTCATTGCGAGGTCTTCTAAAAATTGTTGCTTTTTCTTAGAATTTGGATAAATATGCTGCTATGAAGGATTCTTGTCGAAAAAAAAATTCATCGCAAAAACGCTCCAGAGTGTCGGAAGGCTTACCAGAACCGCTGCCAAAGACAATGGAGATTATCGATTCTCATACCTGCGGAGAACCGACCCGTATTGTCATCTCAGGTTGGCCGCTGCCTCCCGGTGACTCAATGCTCGAACGCAGGGAATATCTCCGCGCCAACAATGACCGATTGCGGCAGGCTGTCGTATGCGAACCACGAGGCCATAATGCGATAGTAGGAGGGCTGCTGACCCCGCCGGTCTGCGATGATTCCGTCGCCGGGATAATTTTTTTCAATGATGTCGGCTACCTGAGCATGTGTGGACATGGACTTATCGGCCTGGTGGAAACTCTCAAATTTATGGGAAAAGCTCGTGGCGATAATGTCAGAATCGATACACCTGCCGGCACCGTCTCGGCTAAAATAGAACAGGACCGAAGAGTCACTCTCGCCAACGTGCCCGCCTACTTGTACAAAGAAGACATTGTGATTAACGTACCCCAATTGGGTGAAATTCAAGGAGACGTCGCTTACGGGGGCAATTGGTTCTTTCTGGTGAATTCGTCAGTGGGAGAGCTCAGTCTGTCCAACCTGGACAATCTTTTGATGAGTGCAAAAGCGATACGTCAGGCGATTGCTGATTCCGGAATGACCGGACCAAACGGCGAAATCATCGACCATATAGAATTCTACGCCGAACCTACAGTGCCGGATGCGAATTCCAGGAATTTCGTTTTATGTCCGGGTAACGCCTACGACCGCTCCCCATGCGGTACGGGAACAAGTGCGAAGATGGCATGCCTGTATGCCAAAGGCAGGCTCAAACCGGGGCAAAAGTGGGTTCAGGAAAGCATCACCGGCTCTGTTTTTGAAGGTTGGGTTGAAGAACAAGGCGACTGCCTTATCCCTTTCATTCGTGCCGGCGCCAATGTTGTTTCCCGAGCTACATTGTATTTTGACCCGAAGGATATTTTTTGCTGGGGCATCGAGTGACCGAAAATTACGATGTGGTTATAGTAGGTGGAGGTATTGTTGGTGCCGCCTGCGCCGCAGAGCTCAGCGGCGCCCGTTTGCGCATACTGGTCATAGACGCAGGCAGGGTTGGCTGTGGAACCACCGGCGCCAGTATGGGGCATATCGTTGTAATGGATGACAGCGAAGCGCTGCTGAATCTGACTGCGTTTTCCCGCGAATTGTGGCTTCGATTGGCAAAGGATTCTGCCTCGGCGTGCGAGTATCTTCCCTGCGGGACACTGTGGGTCGCCGCCGACGCAGAAGAAATGGATGTCGTTTACCAGAAAGCGAAAAACTACGAAGAACACGATATCGCCGTAGAAGTTCTGGACCACAAAAGCCTTTATCAATATGAGCCGAATCTGGCACAGGGTCTGGCAGGGGGACTCAGGGTTGTTGGTGATTGTGTCATTTACCCGCCCAATTGCGCTGCGCTGCTTTTACAAGGGATAGAGGTGCGAGAGAATTGTAACGTCTGTCAGATTTCAGACAACCTGGTGAGCCTGGAAAATGGTTCAGAAATACGTGCCGAATTTATTGTCAATGCTGCCGGTGCAGCCGCACCAAAACTGACTGCTGAACTGCCTGTTGAGCCGCGCAAGGGTCATCTGGTCATCACAGCTCGATATCCCGGTTTTTGCCAACACCAGATTGTCGAGCTGGGCTACCTCAAAAGCGTTCAGAAGATGGAAAAAGAATCGGTGGCATTCAATATCCAGCCCCGCCCCTCCGGACAATACCTTATCGGCTCATCACGCGAGTTTGCCGGATGGGATGACAGCATCAATCGAAACCTGGTGAACCGTATGCTCACCCGGGCCTGTGATTATATGCCGGCTCTTAAAGAAATGTTTGCTATTCGTACCTGGTTTGGTTACCGGCCTGCCCCCATGCTTTCTTGCCCGCCGCCCCGACTCGCGTCGGGAGACGCGGGGGCAGGCGAAAGCAAGAACGGGGGCGACAAACTTCCCATAATAGGCAATTGGCCTAAAGTAAAAGGGCTTTACATTGCTGCCGGTCATGAAGGCCTTGGGATTACCACTTCACTGGGAACCGCGCGCCTGCTGGCGGCAGAAATTCTGGGACAGCCGCCTCCTATTGACCCTGCCCCCTATCGCCCCTCACGCTTATTTAGAGAGAACAAATGATGAAAAAAATTACCGTGAAGGTAAACGATAAGTCTGTCGTGGTACCGGAAGGTGTAACGGTTGCCGCGGCGGTGTATATGGCAGGGGAAACGGCATTTAGAAAATCGGTAAGCGGCCAATTGCGCTCACCCGTTTGCGGTATGGGAATCTGCTATGAGTGTCGGGTGCAAATTGACAATCAGCCGCACCAGCTCGCCTGTCGCCAGTTGTGCCGTGAGGGAATGGAGATACGAACGTTATGACTCGAATTGTTGTTGTTGGAGCAGGCCCTGCGGGTATTGCCGCTGCTTGTAGAGCTGCCGAGTCCGGAGCAATGGTTACTTTGCTTGACGGAGAGCCTTACCCCGGAGGAGGAATTTGGCGTCATAGCATAGACTATTCGGTGCCTCGCCCCGTTAGAAATTCCAAAGAGGCTAAGAATATGCGAGAGAAAACAAAGATTTCTAACGGGGCGAGAAAGGCTAAACGCTGGTTCAATCGTTTGGATAAGGTCGGTGTTTCTCTACGAACCAGCGAAACGGTGGTCGACATCACGGGCCGCTCAGTACAGGTGCAGAGGGAACAAGGTGAGCTGGATAGTATTGCTTTTGATAAACTGATACTGGCCACCGGTGCCCATGAACTTTTCCTTCCCTTTCCCGGCTGGACCCTGCCCAATGTGATGGGGGTCGGAGGGGCACAAGCATTGTTAAAGGCAGGGATGCCTGTGAACCCCGCCTCTCCGAGGGGCGGGGTGAAACGTCTCAGAGTCGTGGTTGGCGGTTCCGGCCCGCTGCTTTTCGCTGTAGCGGCATCGCTGGCTAAAGCAGGTGCGAAAATTGTTTGTGTTGCCGAACAGACTTCCGGTATGCAGCTGGCAAAATTTGCTCTGGGGATCTTAAGATATCAGCCGGCCAAAATGGTCCAGGGCATGGGGTACATGCTGCAGTACTTCCCCGCACCCTATTGGCCCAATACCTGGGTCAAGGAAGCTCGGGGAGATTCGCAAGTAAGAGAGGTTGTCTTGACCAACGGGAAACGCCAGTGGATAGAACCGGCTGACTTAGTGGCATGTGCTTATGGGCTCGTTCCCAGCGTGGAATTGGCTGCTCTGGCCGGCTGCAAGCAGGAAAACGGCCGGCTTGTCGTTGACAATCTTCAGAGAACCTCAATAGAAGGATTCTTTGCTGCCGGAGAGATAACAGGGATTGGAGGCACAGACCTTGCGATAACAGAAGGTGAAATTGCAGGTCTGGCCGCAGCCGGAAAGGCTAAAGAAACCGCGGATTACACGGATTACACGGAAAAAGAAAAAAAACAAAAACTAAAATCAGTGAAATCCGTGGTTAATAAACTCATCGCCAGACGTGAAAGACAACAAAAATTCGCCCGATTGCTGAATCAGTCGTTCGCCTTGAAACCTCATCTAAAGCAATTGCCTGCTGATGATACGATTGTTTGCCGCTGCGAAGATGTTACCTTCGGTGAGCTGAAGAACCAGGCAGACCAGCGTTCTGCAAAGCTTTACACCCGCTGCGGTATGGGACCCTGTCAGGGACGTGTCTGCTCAAGTGCCCTTCAGTATCTTCTGGACTGGGAACCCAACAAAGTACGCCCGCCTCTGTTCCCAACAAAAATCGGCGCTTTCATATCAAATACAGAGAGCTTAAAACGTAAAGCGAAAAAGTAAAAACTATTGAATTCCTCAAGAAAGTTTTTAGTTTTAAGTTTTAAGCTTTTAGCTTCCATATTTTAAATCTGAAATTTTAAATCTGAAATTTCCTAACGGGCGGGCAGGTTTTCCTTTAAATATCCGGTGAGTAATCCGTAGAGGTGACGCCTGGTATTTTCACCCTCTTTAATAGCGTGAGTACGGTTCGGATATGACATCATCGAGAATGGCTTGTTGTGCTTGATTAACTCATTGATGAGCGCTTCGCAGCTTTGATAGTGACAATTATCGTCGCCGGTGCCGTGGACGATGAGAAGATTTCCCTTGAGTTGATGCGCGAATGTTATGGGCGAACCGTTCCTGAAACCTTCTTCATTATCATCCGGCAGTCCCATATACCGCTCCTGGTAAATCGTGTCGTAAAAGCGCTGATTGCTTATGAACGCAATTGCCATAGCGGTATGATACAGGTCGGGATATCGGAAGATGGCGTTAAGGCTCATAGAGCCGCCGCCGCTCCAGCCCCAAATTCCGATTCTGGCCGGGTCAACATAAGGCCAACGTTTAATGATGGCTCTTGTTGCCGCAGCCTGGTCTGCGGAGGCGAGAATGCCAATCTGGCGATAGATGCACTTTCGCCACGCCCGACCACGAGGCGCCGAAGTGCCACGGTTATCCACGCTCATTACCAGATAACCCTGTTGTGCAAGCATAAGATGCCACAAATATCTTTTCCCTCCCCATGTATCATTGACCGTTTGACCAGCCGGCTCTCCATAGACAAAGAAAAACAACGGATATTGCTTTTTCGGATTAAAATGAGGCGGCTTCATACACCAGCCGTCAAGCTGCACACCTTCACCAATATCGACGCGAAAGAATTCGGTTGGTGTCCTTTTGAGTTTGTCCAGCTTCGACCGCAGTTTTGAGTTGTCTGCCAGCACCTTTTTAGTCCTATGCTCCGGCAAACTTACCAGTTCAACTATCGGTGGTGTATCGAAAGATGAGTATGTGTGAAAGGCCCATCTTGAATCCGGCGATATTTGATA
>DAOVNI010000010.1 GCA_030630315.1 Phycisphaerae bacterium
AAGAACGGCTTATCGTAAGCGTCAACGCCCATTGCCTCCCGCATCACGTCCGCCCACCAGGTGAAGCGGCCCAGATAGCTATGGCTGTAGCTGATACCCTCGTGCCACCCGCCGTCGTTGTCGCTCCAGACCGGATAAACATTGTAAAAGACATTCATAGCGAACCATACCCAGTCCTCGGTGCCCTCGACCTCACCCAGAAAGGCAATACCAACCTCGCCCAGGAAGTGCCACGCCCGGTTCGCGTGACTCCCGTAAGGCCGCCACAGGTGACGCGGGCAGAGGTGATTATACATCTCGTCACCGCGGACCTTCATCACACCCCGGCAGATTTTCTTCTCCTCCTCGCTAAGCAGGTCGTTGACGAACGTGTACGCCCGGGAGAAATAATAGGCGTAGGGCATCCCCGCCTCATCGTTATAGCGATAACCGGTACTACCCTTGGGGTCCCACCTGGCGCAGTCTAACAAGATTCTTTTGGCCTCAAGGCCGTATTTTTCCTTACCGCCGAGCAGCCGCGTAAACGCCAGAGTCGCCGCACTATTGAGCGCCCTGATTGTGTACGTCCGGTTGCCCCACCACACTTTCCTCCACGCCTCGCTGCCGCGCACCATACCTTTCGGATACTTCGGCGGCTCCTTAGTCGAAGGCGGCCGCGCCAAGAGTCTCTCACATTCTCTCACGAGTTTGTCATACGCGTCCTTCATTTCACCCCGCGCCAGTTTCCGCAGCCGCTTGAGGTTCTCGGGACGAACGAACAGCCGAGGGTGGCTTTTTGGTATCCGCGAAATCAAGTCATCTCGCTTCGGCATCGGCATAGTTGCCATATCGTCGGCGATCGTGAACCGCCGAGGCTGGCTCCACTTTGTGTATCGCCCCTTACGGTCCTTCCCCCGGTATCGCCACTCGTACGTGCCGCGGTGGAAGGTCCTGGCCGGGCAATGCACGTTGAACTCGATGTCCGACGCGCGGTAAGCGGCTTGCTTGACGGTCGCGATACCAACGCAGTGTATCTCCCAGCGCATACCCTCCTGTGGACGCCAGCTAAAGCTCGGCGGATTCACCGCAGACACCGCGCCATCAGCGGGCCGATACCCCCATTCACCGGCAGCGGAGACTCTTTCATCCAGCTCCGGCTTCTGCACTCCCGCCGGCCCCGGAACAACCAGCAACAACACAACCACATTCACCGCCGCAAGCAGTTTGAGCAGGACCTTCTCCTTACTATACTTCTTATTGGTCATCATTCTTCCTCCAAAGTAAGCTATCAATTCTTTGACATCCACTATTTTTTACGAACGTAATATTTTTTATGCCTTCAATGATATTGGCCTGTGATGCGGCCAATGGTTTCCGACCGTGCAATCTCTTTACCGTTTGCAAACACCCGCAGACCCTTTCCCCTGTTGTATTTCTTGCCGGTTTTGTCCCATATAACCGTGATAATCCGGTTGTGGTACAGAACGTTGTCAAGGCAGAACCAGTCCCACGTATCAGCGCCAACCAGCGGATTGACCTCAACGATATCATCCGGCCGAGGCCGAAGGCCCACAAGCCCCGAAATTATCAAATCGCAATAGCCGGAGTGATTGTAATCCTTCCCGCGTTCTCTACCCCCTTTTCGCGGGTCCCATGTCCCGTCTTTCCACGTCTTTAATCGGCTGCGCGCAATCCAGTCGCCGGTATAAGGATTGAGGTTCTCATCAATCCAGGGAACGACCCGCCCGTCCTCTCGCTTCAGACGGTGACTTTTCGTATAGATTTTCAGCGTTTCAAAGTAGTCGCTCTTATCAATCACGGTCTGCTTATAATTATTCAGCACATTCGCCAACCCTACGAGGGTTTGCGTGGTGGCAAAAGGCCAGCTCGGCCCATTCCATTGGCACTGATGCCCTTTATAGGAAACGGCGAATCGAGCATGACGCTGTTCCGCAGTTGTCGGGCCGAACGGCGCATAAAATCCTTTCGGGTCCATCAACTGCTCCCACGCTTCTTCGTATCCCTTGCCCACATCCGGCAAATTGAAGTACCAAGGCACATAGCCAAGCAGTTCGCGCACATCAACAAGATTCTCTCCTTTCCGAGGAAGCGTCTTGAAAAACTTCGCCTTATCGTCCCAGAGTTTATCCATAACGAGTTGCCTGACTCTTTCTGCTTTAGCCTTATACTTTTCGGCAATGTCATCCCTGCCTGACAGCCCCGCGATCTTGGCGATAGCCACGGCGTCACCGTACATATAGGAATTGATCGTAGCACGCTTTCCGCTCCCACCTATGGAGACCTCCATACCGTCCCGGTCATCGATTTGCCAGAATAAACCATCCGGCTCAAGTCTCGTTTTCTCCCACGCTTTGTAGTTGTTGCTCAAATCAGCAAGCAGGTCGGTAACGTGTTGCTTATCCGCTGTTACCAAATACCTCGCCCACATTGCATCGGCAGCCCAGAAGCTGTAACTTCGCACGCTGCCACCTTTGCGGAACCAAAACACCGCATAATCGTCTAAGTATTTCCGATTGTGCAGCCAGCGACCCTCGTAAAAATGATGGCCGGCAGGGCAGTTAATGGTATTGTGCTTGCCCGACCATCCAACCTTCGGCAGAAACTCAGTGATTACGAATCCATCCGGCGTCAGCTTTATGTGTTTGCGATACGTCCACCACCTAAAGTAGTACGTCCGCTCCAAATCCTTGTCCGGACATTCAAACAGCGGAACATTCGCGCCGACAAACTCCCACGCCTTCTCATTGGAAATGTGCTGGACATATAGTTCCTCATCATTTTCGTTGAATGTGTCAATATAATGCTTGAATGATTCTGCTTTCAACACGAATGTATTCCGTGTGTCGCTTGCTATCGCTGCATTCAACACAAAAGATGCGCACAGAAAGGCCGAAAGCATAACTTTGATATGCAGACTTTTCATTCCCATCCTCGCTTTCTTAACGATATTAGCGACAAAGTCTAACTTACTTCAAGGGACCCGACCAATTCTTTGATATTTGCTATTTCTTTACGAGCGCAATATTTTTTTATGCCTTCAATAATTTTTATCGCGCATCCCGGCTCAATAAAATTCGCCGTACCAACCGCTACCGCCGATGCCCCCGCGATGATAAATTCGATAGCATCCGAAGCGGTCCTGATTCCCCCCATTCCCAGAACCGGGATTCCAGAACCTTTGGCGACCTCATTATAAACCTTGTTAACTAAATAAACCGCTATCGGCTTTATTGCCGGCCCCGACAATCCGCCCGTCTTATTGGCCAGAACCGGCCTTCGGGTTTCGATATCGACAACCATCGCCGTAAATGTATTTATCAAGCTAAGTGCGTTAGCACCGGCCTCAACCGCCGCTCGAGCAATTACGCTAATGTCCGTAACGGCAGGCGCCAGCTTCACCATCAAAATCTTTTCACCGCTGACCTTTTTCACTGCCGAAGTAATCTCTGTTACCTGGGTCGGGTCAGTGCCAAAACTAATCCCGCCTTTCTCGACATTGGGACAGCTAACATTCAGCTCAAATCCCGCTATCGCTTTTTCATCAGCCAGCCGCTGCGCCACAGCCACGTATTCATCAATCGTCTCGCCCGCTATATTAACGAACACGGCGCAGGACAGCTTCTCAAGAACAGGCAGTTTTTCTTCAACGAAAGCGTCCAACCCGATATTCGCCCACCCGATTGCGTTAAGCATCCCGGAATCGGTCTCAACAATCCTCGGCGTCGCATTACCTTTTCTGGGTTTGAGCGTGATACTTTTGGTTATAAATCCGCCGAGCGAGTTTACATCCATAAAATCAGCTAACTCGTCAGCATATCCGGATGTCCCCGACGCCGTAAGCACCGGATTACTAAGCCGAATCCCCACAAAATCAACCGAAATGTCAACGTCTTTATTCATACAAACTTTCTTTTGTCATTGCGAGGCCTGCGGTTAAAAAATCCGTGTAATCCGCGATTAAAAAACCACTTCTCTGCTCTCAAAAACAGGCCCATCCTCGCAGCACAACTTATAAACAGTTTCGTTTGAGCCGGCCACCCTGCACTCAACCGCACAACTCTGGCAGACCCCAATCCCGCAGGCCATCATTCGCTCCATACTGACCTGACAATCGATTTTCTTATCTTTAGCAATTTCAGCCACCTGCGCAAGCATTTGCTCAGGCCCACAGCCATAGATAATCATATTCTCGCCGGCTAAATCAGACTTTCCAAGCCATTCCGAAAGACAATCGGTTACAAGCCCGGCAAACCCCGCCGAGCCGTCATCCGTTGCCACCAGCGATTCTATGCCATACTTGGCAAACTCCCCTAAGGAAAACCCCAACTGTTGCGAAATCTCATCCAATCGCGCCTCAAAAGGCAGCTCTTTCACCGTCTTCGCACCGGCAAACGCAATCACTTCCATATCAGGATAATCAGCCGTAAAAACCTTCGCCAGATGCTCTAATGGCCCAGCACCCATCCCGCCGACAACCAGAAGGGCCCTTTTCTTGCTCTCCGGCACCCAAAAACCGTTCCCTAAAGGCCCGATTATGCTGACCGAATCGCCCGCCGCTAACGTTGTCATTCGCAAAGTTGCAGGCCCGACAACACAGTAAAGAATCTCAACGAAAGTTTTATTTTTTTTGGCAGTAACATCGCAAAAACTAAAAGGCCTCCGCAGCAGTACCTTCCGCCCCGACACATCGACCAAATCTTCCGGTATGGCTTCCGCCGGCGGCAGGGCGGTCCCCGAAACATCCAATTCAACAAACTGACCCGGCTTAAAATTAGCGAATACTTCTGCGCCGGCCCCCGAAAATTCCAGCCCAAGCCGATAGAACCGCTGCCCAAGCTGCTTATTCGCACGGACAGCAGCACAGAAGATACCCTTATTTGCCGCTGAGCATTTTTCTGACATAAATACCTGTTATAATAATGGCCTTACTAATAAAGATTTTGCACACATAGTTGTAACTATTAAAGCGAACCTTCATAAACCCTGATACCATCCACAACTTTGCAGATGTGAACGGCATATTTATCGGCAAACTCAGGGTGACTACGCGGATACGCTGTCTCAACTGCTTGTTGAACCGCTTCGACACTTTCAGCCCGAACCAGTGCGCCCGATGCTCCCTTGTCACCACCGCCCAACATCCGCTCTCCTAAAACACCCGGCACCGTCCGAACAACATCACACATTGTCTCCAGTTCCGCCCCTGATATCTTATAATCATCTCGCAGCCCTATGCCGTCTTCCCTGAATATCTGACCCACCGTTTCAATGTCCCCGGCCTTCCAGGCTTCGAGCATTTTATAGAACTGATTTTGCGCTCCAAAAATATACTTTAGCCGGTCGCACAAATCAGCGTAACTCTCACCGAATTCGGCCATAATCTTTTCATAGATTGCCTCGTCCTTTATATCCGCAAGGCACGATATATCGTAATTGGCTTTCTGTAATATCGAAACTAACTTCTCGCATTCTGCCCTGCGTATTTTATACGTTGACTTCTCAAGACCAGGCCGAACCGTCCCCGTATCAAGCACCACTATCCGAAAATCGGTGGCACCCGACCCAAGTTGGACGTAATCTACAGACCTCTTTGCCGGGTTATAATAGGTCCCCATACCTTCTCGCCCGAACAATATCATAATCTGGTCGAGCTTCCCGCAGGGTGAGCCAATATAGTCGTTTTCGACGGCCTGGGCCAGATCGACGACCGTCATCTTGTCTTCTATCTCGATGCCGTTCGCATCCAGCAGTGATAAAATCAAATTCAAGCTCAAAGACGCCGACCGGCTCATCCCGCCGCCGGGAATGTTCCCAAAGATAACACCGTCAATGCCTTGTGAAAGTGTGTAACCCTCTCTCCTTAAAATATACTCAACTCCATACGGAAAGCGCCCCCACGTCTCCGCTATAGTATCTGACTTCGGCTCAGGAACATCTCCTAACTTGAATTCAATAACCCCATCGTCCGGAAAATTTCCACTAAACAGTCTGACGCGATTTGTCCCATTCGGCTTATAGGCCAGCCAGATAAACCTGTCTGTTGCTACCCCGAACAGCTCAGTCCCGTTATAATCACCATGTTCAACGCCAAGACAGAAACGAGATGACGTCCTTCTTATCTTCCCATCTTTGATGTTAATCCTGTTATCTTGGGACAATTGCAGGATTTTATCAATGGCTGCCTGGTCCTGGGCCGTTAGTTCCATTTTCTAAAAACCCTTCATCAATCTAAAACACCTCAAAACGTTATCAACTCTTCTGCTCCATTACCATTCATTACCAGAAGATGATGTAAAGACCGATGGTTACTGCTATCACTATTGCGCCTAACCACATAACCGATGGCGCCGGCCTCATATCAAACTCCTCTCGTACCGGCATGACTTTCGGCTCTGCAAGTGGCTTAAGTTTCGTGATAATTGCCATCGTAGCAATAATTATAATAAACGTAATTGCCATCCTGTTCAAAAACGCAATTTCACTAAACTGCCAATGCAAAAATCCATAAACCGGAACGCTAAGAACCAGCCCAATCACGCCGCTCATCGGCGGGGCTTTCTTGAAAATCATACCGAACACAAACACCCCAAGTATCCCCGGCGAAATATAACCCTGGAACTCCTGGATGTACGTGAAGATGCCCATAAATCTCGGGTCTCCTAACATCGGCGCTATCAACATCCCGATAACCACGAACACACCGGTCGCAATCCGGCCAGTCCATATAAGGCTCCTGTCCGACGCATCTTTCCTCAAGTGGCGCTTGACCAAATCCATAGTAAATATCGTCGAGGCTGAGTTCAGCATCGACGCTAATGAGCTTATTACCGCACCGCTGATGGCCGCGAATATAAACGCCCTTGCTCCCGGCCCTACAAGATGCCTTATCAAAAGTGGATATGCCGCATCCGTCCCGCTATCGCCGGTCATCTTGTCACCAAAAAGCTGAAGGGACATAATACCTGGAAAGATGATGATAAACGGAATAATCAACTTTAAAGCCGCCGCAAAAATAACACCGAGCTGGCCTTGCTTGAGGGTCTTGGCAGCTAACGTTCTCTGGCAAATATACTGATTCAGACCCCAGTAGTAAAAGTTCGGTATCCAAAGACCAATAACCAGAGCCGTCCAGGGCAGCACTGAGTGGTCTTTGGGAAGTATCATATGCAGCTTGTCGGCGTTCTTTTCGCTGAACAATTGTATCCCATTTGATAGCGTACTGAATATACCGGCCCCGGCTTCAGTCGATGGATGTAGCTTGCCTATCGCAATAAAACCCAGGACCATCGTTATCGCGCCCCCGATTATCAGGGCCGAGCCCTGAAAAAGGTCCGCCCAGGCCACCGCCTTTAATCCACCCCAGATAGTGTATAGTCCTGCTATGCCTCCTATGACCAGGATCCCATACAATAGATGTCTTGGATTGTCCAAGTCTCCAAATATTGTCTGTAGCGTCAGACCGCCGGAATAAATGACCGCCGCAATTGTAACCCCGATGTATATCACCATTGTATAAAAGGCCATAATCGCTCGCGCCGCTGGATTGTAGCGATATTCCAGATACTCCGGAATTGTAAATATTCCGCTTCGTAGAAACCTCGGTAAGAAAAAAATGGCAACAAAAACCAACGTAATTGCCGCCATCCACTCGTAGCTTGCTATCGCCATCCCTGCGATACCGGCACCCTGGCCCGCCATTCCGACAAAGTGCTCGGTCGAAATATTCGCCGCTATCAGCGAAAGACCAATCAAAGGCCACACAAGACCGCGGCTGGCCAGGAAGAAATCCTCACTGGTTTCTTCTTTTCGGCTCTTGTACATGCTCACCCCGATTACTACGCCGAAAAATGCCAGAAATACGCTAACATCAAGCCAGCTTAGCTCCATAATACATTCCTTTCTTTTTGCTTTACTTTTCTGCTATCTTGTTAGGCTTTCCATTTTGCAATACACCGCAAAAGGCAGGTCCCTACTTTAGTTAACCTCACCAGATTGCCCGCTATTATATCTTCTCTCCCACCAACCGCAACAAAATAGAAACCTAAGGCGGAAATCCCCGAAAAATACCGTCAAATATCCGGCCTAATGGTTCAGATTGTCGAATTAAGTGCCACTGCTGATTGTCCGATATAACAACTGCCTGTATAGAAGCGAATGTCCCGTTAGAGACATTCGTCACGCCCTTTTGCTGACAAAAATAATGTATTGCGAGCTCCAAAATCAGGAATAGCCCTATATTATTGTTGTTCAGCTTTACCGATATCAGCAAATACAGGTAGAGAAATATTAACGGGGGGATTGGAAGCTATTAGTGGCTGAAAATCTTCCGATAACGGTGGGGGGTGGGCCCAGGGGGGCGGGGGACAGTTCCGGCAGCGACACAAAGATTATCGATCTTGAGCTCGATATTCTCGGCAAAGAGGTGAATCTTCGTATTGGCGTTCGGCAGGGACAAGCACGTCTGGCAGATATTGTGCCGTTGGCACAGGTGGTTTGCACAAAAATTACCGATGCGGTACTCGAAAGGATACGCAGCGATGGAGGCCGCATTCCTTGTCGCAAAGGCTGCTCAGCTTGTTGTAGTTCTCTTGTGCCGCTGTCGGTTCCGGAAACACTTCGGCTGAGGGAGGCGATTCTTGCAATGCCTGAATCTCAGCGCAGGCTGGTGCAGCAATCCTGTCTTTTGGTCGCGCAGCCCATCTTGAAACGAAAACCACCAAAGTCATTTGTAGGCCAAACAACAGGGTAACCGTTCACGGGTATTTTGAACGCATCGGGCAACGCGCCCGGTTGCAAAACGTCAATTCTCGCTGATTATACTCGTTTACGGCCCTTTCGTTTTTAGCTGTTCAGCAACAGTGACAGAAATGAGGCTTGTCGTCGTTCATCGACAGTATCGGTGCCCCCGGCTCGCCCGGAGCCTTCACTCGCACAACGGGACTGATCTTGACGCCGGCCAGTTGCCCGAAGGCGTCGAAACGCTCGCGCATGTCGCCGAGGACGTAACTGCTGTGGAACCGAAGTCTCTGGCCTGGGCGGTAGGTATGGGTATCCCAGTCATCCAGCCCATCCACTTTCAACTCAACCGCCGTTCGGCACAGGAAGGCGGGCGGTTGGGCAATATTCGACACCACGCTGCCCGTTCCCACGGCATATTCCCTATTGTATCTCATGGTCAGCGGCGTAATGAACGTCACTTTCTCACCCTCCGGCCAGAAAACTTGGGGCACGCAAGCCGGTCGCCCATGGAAATCTCGCAATTGGAACGGCGCTCGATACTCGTCCTTAGGTCCACGGAGTTTCGTGGGCGAATAGCAATGGGAGATGACCATCGTGTTCGTGGCGGTGAGGTGTCCGCAGTTTCCCATCACCGACGGCCGTCCGCATATCATGTGCGATACCAGGTTTGCCACGCAGAAGTCCGGGTCTCCTTCGCAAGTTCCCGCGAACCCTTCGTCGTTCAGGCGTGATATCGCCACGCAGGCCGGTCCCGGATCGCCCGGGGCCCCAATGCAGGCGGAGCCGCTGACGACGACGCCCTGGCAATTGTTCTTCCGAATCAGATCTCGCAAGACGACGTAGTGCTTTACCGCGTTGAGGATCGCCTTTTTCTCCGGCTCAATAACTTTCTTGGCGGTCTTTTCATAAAAGTCGGCCAACTGCCGCATCTCGTCGCTCGCTTCGTACTCGTGGTAGATCGCAAGGTAGTCAGGGAAATTAACGAATCCCGGCCCCAGCAGGTGATTGCTGCTGACATCATGGATGCGATTCACTTCATAGACTTCTCTGGGTTTTGGTGAGGCATACACCAATTTCGCCTGCTTCAGCCGCTGGGGAGCGCTCACCAGCCGCAGGGACGTTTCCAGCCAGCTTACGTCCGGTGCCGTGCACGTATAGGTGTAGGCCTTGCCGTAGCGAACGGGAGGTCCCCGATGGTGCTCTATATTGGGCAGATTGAAGAAGACCACGGTTGGAATATCGCCGCGGCCGTCAACGATCGCCTGGAATGGATTCCACCATGTTCCCCGAGACAACTGGTCGTTCCAGTTCCAGGTATGAAGCGTGTGGCCAGTGAGAATCAGTCCCGCCGGCGGCGTTTTCTTCAGGCTTTCCAGCAAACCGGCGACCTCCGCGTCCGTGGTCACGGGATTGCGGAATCGTACTTTGACGCCAATCTCCTTGGCAGCCTTCTCCAATATCTCCTTGTAGAGATTCCGCTGATAGTTGTACGTATCTTTGCCGTATCCCCAGTCCATTCTCCCCATCTTCGCGTGGCCCTTGGGCCAGATTGACACTACGTCCACCACTGGCTTCACGGTGGTGGGACCGTCAGCCGGGATCGATTCGGCGGCAAAACACAGCATGTCGTCGAGCAGTTGCGATCCCACGACCGCGCCTGCCGCCACACCGGCGGTCCTGAGGAACCCACGTCGGCTGATCCCACTCGCACCATGACGGCCCTCGAAGTTTTCTTGACTGCCCATCTTTCATCTCCTTTCCGCATCTGTTTTAGCGGAGTAACCGTTCACGGGTATTTTGAACGCATTGGGCAACGCGCCCAATGTTGAAATACTCAAGTTTCCTTTTATTATACACTATATCTCAAACTGTCAGTAAATTCAAATTATTTTTTTTCATGCGATTGGCCTCGTTCGCTTGATAATAACCATTATAAATATTGAGAGTAAAAATTGACATCTAAACGAGAACAATTCTATAAGCGACGCATCGCAGAACTTGAAAAGCAAGTTGCCGCCGAAGTCGGCTGCGATTTCTAAACGCTTTCGCAAGCATGGAGATGCGATGTTTCGGTTCCTGTTTGATAGTGCTGTGCCTCCAACTAACAACGCCGCTGAGCAGAGCCTTCGCCAGTCGATTATTGACCGACGGATTACACAGGGCAGCCGCTCCTTGACGGGCCGACAATGGAATGCGCGTATCTGGACGGTCCTGGCTACCTGCCGAAAGCAAGGCCGATCCAGTTGGCAATTCCTCCAAAACGCCCTGTCTGCCCATTATTTCCAAACTCCTACTCCGTCGCTTCTACCTCAAATCAACTGAAAGGTCTGAACGGTTACACAACAGGAGCATCACCTGGCAGTCTCGCCGAGTGGAATATGGTAGCGAGCTGGTACACGAATCTGAAGCTTGCCTGTCCTTTCCACTACAAAGGCATCTGTACTATTTATGAGCAGAGGCCGCTGGCGTGCAGAGAGCATTTTGTAAAGGGTTCTGCCAGGGCCTGCAGAGGCGGACGCGGCACGGCAGAAGTGGTTCAGATGCCGGTACAAATGGTGGATGCTCTTGCCCAGTTGGCGAGCGAGCTTGAGGGTACCGGCGTTGAGGCAGTGATGATGCCGTTGGTGCTGGTCTGGTACGAGGAAAATCCGAGGCGTGGCAGGTGGACCTGGCCTGCGGCGATGATGGCCCAGCGCTTTGTTGAGATTGTAAGGAAAATGGCGTCGAAAAATTCTACCGCAGTCGTTACGCAAACTTAGCGAGAGCAGCAGATAATAGGCCACACACTATAAATCCGGATTAAAATTTTCTTACCAATCCAATCACAACGCCCTCGATTCGGCAGTTGTCCGAATAAATTGGGTCGTAATCCGCATTCGCCGGCTCCAATCGAACTTGCGTCTTTTCCTTGTGGAATCTTTTTAGCGTTGCGTTTTCATTATCCACGATGGCAATAACCAGTTGGCCGTTGTTAGCTACGGGGGTGCGTCGGCAAATCACATAATCGCCGCTGCGAATATCGTCGTCAACCATACTGTCACCTCTCACCTCAAGGGCGAATGTGTTATCATCTGCTGCGAAATGAGAGCTAAGGGACAGGAGCTCAATGTTTTCAATGGCCTCTATGGGTGAGCCGGCAGCAACTCTACCTACGAGCGGTATTCCCAGGGGCGGCTGATAATAGGAGTCTGAGCCGTGGTTGGCCAGGCGGTTAAGCAATTCTTGCGCTTTTGAAGTTGGTTTCAAAGAGCGTGCCCTGCCCGCCGAAGCTGAGAGCAGACCTTTTTTTCGCAGCTCGCCGATATGCTCGAATACCGTGCTTCGGCTTATGCCCAGTTCGCACGCTAATTCGCCAATCGTCGGAGAATAGCATCGGCTCGCCTGAAAACCGGCTATCGTTTTTAATAACTGCAGTTGACGCGGGGTAAGCTGATTTATGGGCTTTGCTTTCAACGCCATATTCTAAGTTCTCCTTTGAAGCAGTATTGAGTTCTGAGCCAAGCAGGGTGCTTATTATTTCGCTTAGCGAAGTCAGCAGCTTGGTCAGACGATTCGTTGAGGGCCGGCGTGACTGTTGCGGTTCGCCCGGCCAAACAGAGACAAAATCCCCCCCAGGTCCGAATTTGCATACTGGCTCAATTTGGTTGTCTAAACGGCTTTCCATTTTTTCCCAATCCGTGCATCCCGACAATCGTTCGAGTTACAGAGTTTCGATAGTGCAGCAGCAAATACTTCTATCGGTAATGTGTGGTTAAAAACCCTAACAAAAACCGAACAAAAATCGGCGAAGTGAAATTTTTTTTCAGCCCCTCAACTTCTTGTTTGATACCGGCGATAATATAGGACGATTAGAACACTGGGAGAGTTGCTTGCTAAAACATCATCGAGAATTCGAAACAGAAACCTGAAAATTCAAGGCGGGTTCCATAATGCAACATTTCTAAAAGAATGTTTAACTTCTCGTAAAGGCCTTGCCCAATGCGTCGATTATATCGGTAGCCATCAGGCTGACCTGGCCGATTTTTTCCGCTGCGATGTTACCGGCTAAACCGTGAATATAAACGCCCAGAACCGCGGCGTCAAAGTTGCTCAAGCCCTGGCCCATAAGTGCAGTTATAACGCCTGTTAAAACGTCGCCTGACCCGGCTGTGGCCATACCGGGATTGCCCGTTTTATTGACATAAACTTTTTCACCATCCGTAACGACCGTCCCCGCTCCTTTCAAGGCCACGATGCAATTGGTACGCTGCGCTAATTGTGCTGCCTGCTGTTTGCGTTCGCCCGGCCCGCCTATGGCGGATTCTCTAAAAAGGCCCGACCATAATCTTTTCATCTCGCCGGGATGAGGTGTCAAAATCAGCTCTGCCTTCAGTTTGGCAGACCAGTCTTTTATTTTGGTGAGGTTATTCAGGCCGTCGGCATCTATAATCAGCCGGAGCTGCTCCTGTTCGAGAAGTGCCTCGAGGACCGACTGAAGTGCGCCGCTGATACCAACACCAGGGCCGAACGCCACAGCATCATTTTCACTGACGGCGTCAAGGATAGTATTGATTGCCTTTGCGGATATTCGCCCGGCGCTGTCTTCGGGTAAGGCAATCGTAGTAAAGGACGGCTCTATTGAAGCAACTACTGGTAGAACACTTCTGGGCGTTGCCACTCGCACAAGCCCGGCACCGGCTCGCAACGCAGACCTACCCGCAAGGGCGGCGGCTCCGCTCATACCTATACTGCCGGCTATGATACAGACCTTGCCAAAATCGCCCTTATGGGCATCAATCGCCCGCGGTTTTAATTTCGGAATTTGGTTTATTGTCTGTAATTTCATTTGTTTGCTTCTATTTTTTTGTTTATCAGGGTGGCGGTAACGGCAGCAGAAAAACCGCCGTCGATATTAACGACGCTAACGCCGGCAGCACAGCTATTGAGCATTGTCAAAAGTGCTGACAGCCCTTCGAAGCTGGAGCCATAACCGACGCTGGTCGGCACGGCGATTACCGGACAACTAACCAGGCCGCCTATGACACTGGCTAACGCTCCTTCCATCCCCGCTACAACAATAATCACATTGGCATTTTGCAGTTTTGGCAGATGTCCGAACAATCTGTGCAGGCCGGCCACCCCAACATCACAAATCAGCTCTGTCCGCTGGCCCATAATCTCGGCGGTAACTTTTGCCTCCGCTGCGACGGGCAAATCCGCGGTGCCGGCCGTAACTATCGGCAGCACAGTTTCACAGGCCGCCGGCTTCTTCTGCTCCAGAACTATTGCCCTGGCTAATTCTTCGTATCGCGCCTGTGGGAATTTCTTTGTTTCAGCCAATGCGTCGAAAACCTGCTGTTCAGCCCTGGTCGCTAAAACATTATTGCCTTTTGCAGCTAAGCTCGCGAAGATTTTAATTATTTGTTCGGTGGTTTTGCCGGGACAGTAAATAACCTCCGGAAAGCCCCGCCGAATTTGCCGATGGTGGTCTATGCAGGCAAAGCCCAAATCCTCAAAGGGCAAATGCCGAAGTTTCTCAATCGCCTCATCGACACCTATTTCGCCGTTCTTAACTTGTTCTAATAACTCTTTTAATTGTTCGGGCTGAATATTTCACCTACCTTTTTAGTTCGCGCTTCGTAGTCTACGAACTCATAACTACGAACTACACTATGAACTACTCGCTTTTGGCTCAAGCGTTAAATCTGCAAAAAGTCCTGCCTTGAATTTATAGTACGCTAATGAAGCTACCATAACCGCATTGTCAGTGCAATATTGTTTTGGTGCAACGAGCAGTTTTTTCTGCGGCACAGCCGAGTCACACATCTTTTGTAAGGCGGTTCGCAGTTCATTATTAGCTGCTACTCCGCCGCCGAGCAGGACAGTTTTCGCGCTTATTTTTTCAGCGGCCCGCTGTGTTTTTTTCACGAGCACATCAATCACCGCCGCCTGGAATGACGCTGCAATGTCGGCGATTTCCTGTTCGCTCATCGAATCGACCTTATCTTCGCCTTTCATATCCTGCCCGCGGCAATAATACAGCACGGCTGTTTTGATACCGCTGAAAGAAAAATCCAGCGAGTCCGGCCCGAGCATCGAACGCGGAAATTTGATTGCGTTTGAATTTCCTTTTCCCGCTGCTTCTTCAATAGCAGGCCCGCCGGGATAGGGCAGCTTCAGGATACCTGCAACCTTATCAAAGGCCTCGCCGGCGGCATCGTCAATAGTAGAACCTAATAGCTTGGGCTCCAGTGGCGAGCGGTAATCATAAAGGCAGGTATGTCCCCCCGATACGATAAGGGCGACAGCGGGCAGCTGCAGATTTTCTTCAGCTAACATTGACCATTGCAGATGGGCGTGCAGGTGATTGATTG